>CAYXQV010000083.1:0-9971 GCA_964467505.1 uncultured Hyphomonadaceae bacterium
ATGTCAGCGTGACCACGTCGCGTGATGGCACCGGCGGCGCGCTGGTCGCCGACGATGTGAGCGCTGCAAACTTCACCTGGACGCCGCCAGAGGGCGCGCCTGAGCGGCGCTATTTCACCGTCCAGCCCGAAGGCGGCGAGCCGGTCGTGGCCGCAACCCGCGTGCTGCCGCTCGAAGGCGGGCGCAATTTCCGTGACCTTGGCGGCTATGAGACGGCAGATGGCAAGTCGGTAAGATGGGGCATGGTTTTTCGCTCAGGCGTCATGGATGGCCTGACCGACGCCGATTATGAT
Organism: uncultured Hyphomonadaceae bacterium; assembly: GCA_964467505.1. Lineage (GTDB taxonomy): Bacteria > Pseudomonadota > Alphaproteobacteria > Caulobacterales > Hyphomonadaceae > UBA5336. Next base: position 294 of record CAYXQV010000083.1, read on the forward strand.
TATCTCTCCGATCTCGGGATTTCCGTGGTGTGCGATTTTCGCGCAACCCGTGAGCGTCAGGAAGAGCCGACCGACTGGCGCGCCGGCGAGATCGAGTATCTGACCTTCCCCGACCCGACAGGCGATTATGACATGTCGCGCGCCTTCGCTGCCGTGCTGATGGCGCCGGATGTCACAGGGGAGCAGGTGCGCGAGGTGTTTATCGAGGCCTATCGCACAATGCATCTGGGCTATGCGCCAGCCTACACCGCCATGTTCGACGAACTTGCCAATGGCGACATTCCGCTCGCCTTCAACTGTTCGGCGGGCAAGGACCGCACCGGCGTGGCGGCCGCGCTCGTCCTGTCGGCGCTTGGCGTGCCGCGCGAGACTGTGGTGGCCGATTATGCGCTGTCGGAGAAGGTCGTCGATTTCATGGCCGAGTTCGAGGTCGGGCGCGAGGATGTCGATCCTGACAGCTCATATGCCTTCTTCGCCCAGCTTCCCCCAGAGGTCATCAAGCCGTTGATGCGCACCGAGCCGGCCTATATCGAGGCCACATTCGAGGCAATCGAGGCGGAATACGGCTCTGTTGAAAGCTTCATCCAGTCCGAGCTCGACGTCGACGACAACGAGCTCGCGCGTATCCGCGCAAATCTGCTCGAATAAGGCAACATCGCGGCAGGTGGCAGGGGTTGGGCAAGGCGCGTTGGCCATCGCCGGTGTCATCAAGAGGTGAGGGCTCCTGCGGGCTACTTCGCTTCAAGACCGACGAGGAATGGGGCGATTTGATCCTCTGTCCCGCCCGCCTCGCGCATGACGGCGAGGCTTGCGTCAAGCGCCTGGCGATCTTCGGGTGCACGTGAAACGAGATAGCGGTGGCGGGCGGCGAGCCCGTCATATCTGAGATCCCAGCGCGTCACCGGGTCGCCCGTGGCGATGATGGCTCGGTCTATCAGCTCGATATGCGCGCCGGCTGCGTCGAACTCCCCCCGGTCCAGCAGGATCATGGCCAGATCATAACCAACCCGCATCACAAATGGCGAATCCTCGCCGTGGATATCGGCGAGGATCCCGTGCAGAGCCTCAAATTCGGGGAGCGCCTCACCGCTGCGATCGAGATTTCGCAGGGTTACAGCCACATTCTGGCGCGCTGACAGACATGCTGAGGCGCGTTCGCTGCCCGGTGCGCAAAGGGTGGCTCGGGCGCGGTTGAAGGAGTCTAATGCGGTGGCGTATTCGGCGCGCTCCAGATCAACCAGCCCCATCACCGTGTCAATCTGGCCGATATAGGGACTGTCTGCGCCGTAGATCGGCAGGTTCAGTTTTCGCGCGCGCGCGACCGCTTCGGCGGCTTCGTCAAGGTTGCCTGCGAGAAACAACGTGTACCCATAGATGAACAGGAACCGTCCGTGGCGCCAATCCGGAATGGCTTCAGGGGTGGCTTCGAACAGAGAGGCAATCGGTTCCAGCGCAGTGACGGCCTCGTCATGGCGCCCCTGAAGCCCGTAGTTCTGGGCGAGCATCATGCGCAGGGTTTCCCAGCGGTCGACTTCAATGAAGTTGCGAGGTGGTTTCACATGATCGTCTTCGAGTTCGAGAGCGCGTTCAAGATGCTCTGTTGCGGCCAGATCGCCACGCATCAGCAGGGACACACCCTTCTGGTAGGCCGACTGGTAACGGGCAACGAAGGATGGCCGGCGCGCCGCCTTCAGCGCGCGATCGGTTTGTGCAAGCACGCGATCGGACTTGTCGAGTTGACCGGCATCGCGCAGGGCGCCTGCGAGCGCGTAGCCGGCCTCCAGCGCGCGGTCACCTGAGCGGCCCTCCGCCTCGATAAACCCGTCAAGGGCGCGTTGGCGCATGACAACTGCATCACCATGATTCTGGAGCCCGACATGCACCTGGGCGAGCGCAGCTGCGACAACCCCGCGGCCGAGAGGATCGGATCCGAAACGGTCGTCGATTTCGCCCGCAGCGCGGGCCAGCGCGCTCTCTACCGTCGCATCCGGCTGGCCGCCGGGCGCCTTCGGGTCTGCAGAATAGATGATTTCAGTGATGAACTGCAGAGCCACTTCCGCCTGCAACGCGCGCGACTGGGCCTCGGCACGCGATTGCTGGGCCTGCACAGTGAGCCACACGCTCGAAATCAATCCGGCTGCGAGCGCGATCGCCGCCGCCGCGATCCATGGCCGCCGGGCGCGTGTGCGGTCAAGCATCGCCTGCAACTCGGCCTGTCGCCTTGCCTGTGCGTCGGCCTCACGCCGTTTTGTGCGCCTCTCACCGATCGTGCGAAGCCGTTGCGTCAGAAGGGCCGCCGAAGCAAGGCGGCTTTCCGGATCGGGATGCGTCGCCTTTGCGATATCTTCGCTCAGGATATCGTCGTTGAGCGTGTCAATCCAGTTGCTGGGCATGGGCACTGCGCCATCGCCGGACATGATCTGGTAGATGATCACGCCGAGGGCATAGACATCGCTGCGCACGCTTGGTGACGCGCCCTTGAAAATCTCAGGCGCGATGTAGGCGCGGGTGCTGCGCAGCGAACTGTCCGTCTCGTCGGTCAATCCAAGCGGAGTGACATTCAGCGCCTCGAGTTGATCCTTGTCGAGGAGCGCACCACTGCCATAGTCGATCAGGCGCACGATGAACGCATCGGCCTGCGCGCCCTTTTCGACGAGGATATTGGTCGGTTTGAGGTCCTTGTGCAGGACACCGGCTTCGTGCACCCGCGCCGTCGCGTCGGCGAGCGCTGACGCCAGCGCGATCCGCGTGGCGGTTGGTGTGTCGCTGTCGAACTCGCTTGATACGAAGACGTCGAGCGTCTGCCCGCCGAACTCGCTTTCAGTATAAAAAGGGGGCGACGCGAAGTTCCAGTCATGGATTCGGGCGACAGTGTCGCGCGCGGCAGACGCTGAGAGGACCCGGAACAGAGTGACTTCGCGCTTCAGCGCCGACAGGGCCTGGCCATCTGCGGCAAACTTGAAGACCCTGACCTCGCCGGTCTTGGTGTGGCGTGTCAGCCAGGTTTCCCGTCCCCGGGATTCCGACAACTGGGTGTCCAGCCGCAGATGCTCACGCCCGGCAACACCGCCACCCTGTTTCAACTCGAACTGACTGACGAGGCGCCGGCCGGCAGCGGTGCGCTCCACCGGGCCGGAAAACCGATAGCCAATGCGCGGATGGGTGACGATGCGCTCGCTGAGCGGTTCGCCCAGCGCCTTGCGCAGTTTCGCCACGGCATTTGCCACGACGTTTTCGACAATCGCCACGTCGCCCCAGACAAGGCTCAGCAACTCGTCCTTGGTCAGCACCTCATCGGCATGGCGCAAGAGTGCCTGCAGGACCTCGAGCGGACGGCGCTCAAGCGCGACGACCTGACCAGACATTGTCAGCAGCATGGAGGGTTCATCGAAGACACAATTGTCGAAACGAAACCTGTATGTCGGCGCTTCCCCTGAGCTGGATGCCATTGCCTTACCTCACCCTCCTGAAATGCCTCACTTTTAGAAGCACTTATGGCAACGTTATCGTTTCGTTATGTGCTCGTGAAGACGGGTCTGGGTGCGCCATGCAATCTCACGGCCAGTTGAAGGTCAGGAGGTTGGAATGCAAGCGACCATTCGGAAACGGAACCAAACACAATTTCCCGTGATCGGAAAAGCGAGGGTATTCACAGCCCTCGCGGCGAGCATGGCGCTTGCCGCCTGCGGTGGCGGTTCGATATCGCCCGAAGTTTCGAATGTCGGCATCGAATGTGCTGACGCGCGATATGCTGACGCCGAAACCTGCCTGTGCATCGCGAAAAAGGCAGATCGCAAACTTTCCGACGCTGAAATGGATGTGCTGTCGAACCTGTTTCTTGAGGATTACGAGACGACGTTGGAGCTCAACACGTCCGGTCGACCAGGCGACAAGGAGCTCCTGGCCAAACTTAACCAGACGCGGGATGCCGCAGTTGATGCATGTCGCTAGGGGCATGCCGTTGGTGGCTGATTGACGGCAACAATCTGATCATTGCGCTGGGCAAGAGTTCGCGTGCGCAACAGGAGACCAAGATATGAAATACAACCGGATCATTATCGCGAGCACAATTGCCGCATCGGGACTGCTCGCCGCCTGTGGAGCGAGTGAGGGGGCCAGCCGGGTCGCGCAGCAGTGCCGCGAATCCGGCGCCTTCACTCAGAAAATTTGCAGCTGCTACGGCCGCGAGGTCGAGCGTCGGCTGAACAAGGCAGAGATGAAGCTGCTGCTGGACATGTCGGACCCGGCCATTGGGTTCTCTTCCATCCTCACCGAAGCCGGTAACCCGAATATGCTGGAGGAACTTGAGCGTATCGGCGCGGAAACCGGTCAGGCCCTGACAAAATGCCGGTCCTGACAATGACCCCACAGATGGAGACCACGATGGCAAGATCCCGACTGCTGACCAGCGCGGCATTGGCCCTCGTCTTTCTGACCACTGCCTGCGGCGGCAACCCGGAGGAAAAGAGCGCAGCGGCCCTGAAAGAGGCCTATGAAGCCTGGACCGAGGCCAGCAAGGACGACCGGCTCGACCGACGCCTGCGCAATTATGAAAAGAGCCTGAAAGCAGCCGAACGCGTGCTTGAACGCTACAGCGAGACCGAGGCCGGCGAGCGGCTGGCGCGTTATGGCGCGTCTGGCGGCGTTGATCTGAATGCATGGCGCGAGGCCCGCGCCGAACTGCAGGCAAAACTGCCTTGCATCAATGCGCCCGATGCCGCCTGCCTTAGCGAATTTGCTGTCCAGCCCTTGCGGGATACGACAGAGCCGCGCCATCGCAACCCGGAAATCCAGCCTGCGGTGACGGCGGCGTGCGCGGGCAAGTCTGCGGTCGCCCTCTCGGCCCTTTCGAAATACCAGGCAAATGGTCAGGCCTATCGTGCCAACCTCGTCCAGACCGCAATGATGGCTGCTGACTGCGGCGAGGATGGCGTTGTGGCCGATCTCGTCACTGTTGCGGTCGACAGCGACAATGCCGCCGGCCAGCTGCGGGTGCAGAACCTGGCCCAGATCATGGCGACACCGCGCCTGCGTCCGGGATGGGGCATGGCGGCTGACGCCATGGTGGCCCATGTTGATGCTGGCGGCCTGCCCGAGCAGGACATGGCCAATGGGCTGGCCGCTGCCATGGATGGCTATGCCGGCGCCGGACAGCCAGAACGCGCCCTCGCCATGTATCGCCGGGTTGCCGAAGACATGGGCTACCAGGTGCAATTCAACAACACTGTTCCGCAATTGCTGGCCCATAACGGCGCGCAGGTCGCTCTTGGCGAGCCGTTCCGACGCCAGACCCTTGGTGATTACAATACGAGTGCTTTCGAAAATGCCCTCAAAATCATCATGGCCGATGCCGGCCTGACCGGCACCAGCCGTTTCGAGCGCGCATCGGGACGGTTCGAATCGTCTCTCCAGTTTGATTTTCGCAGTGACCCCAGCGACCTTCTCACGCCCATCACTGACGGGCCGGCGCGCAATGCGCTCAAGGTCCGGCTCGAGGACTTCCGCAAGGCGATGGATGCAGCGATTCAGGACGGCCAGAACAATCCTGTCAGCAGCCTCTCTTTTGGCGACGCGCAGTATCTGATTGCCCTGATCTACCTGCGCCTCGGCGAGCCGGAGACGGCTGCCGCAGTCGTCGAAGCCGCGGGCGAAATTCCACCTCCGCCGCGTTACGGGGCATCCTACACACCGCACTATGATGTTGCCTACTGGATGGCTGTCGGGGAGCTTGACAAGGCGCTGGAAGTGGCGACCAGAAGTGCGTCCGATCTTTATGAGAGGCTGGCGCAGGAATTCGGTCAGGCTGGACGCGCCAGCGACGCCCAGGGCGTGATAGGCCAGCTGCTCAATCTCACTGGGCCAGGCCGGGCATCGGAACTGAACCTGGCCTTTGCCGAAGGTCTGATCGAAGCCGGGCAGGCGGCTGACGCCATCGCCATGGTGGTGTCATTGCGCAGCGAGTACCGCAATTCCCGCAACTCCGACCGTGTCTTCCTTGCGCTTGTGCGCGCGCTTTCGGCGCAGGGTAATCTTGCAGCACTCGACAGCCTCGACGTGCCGGGAACCGTAGGCGCGCGCTCTGAGGACAAGATCGCGTTTCTCGGCGCGCGTGCGGCTGGCCTGATCGAAGCAGGTGAGACAGAAGCGGCGCAAGAGGCGCTTGAGGCGCTTTACGCCTATGCCGAAACCGCCGAGCCCAGCGAGCGCGACCCACTGGCCGATATCCGGCGGGCGACGGGCAGGACCGGGCCCAATCGAGGCTTCATCATGGAGCCGGCACGCATCGCTCTGGAAGGTGGCCTGGTCGATATCGGGCTGGATTATTACGAACGCGCCGGGCGCTGGGATTCAGCGCCGCTCGTGGCCGCAGCAAGACAGGCGACCAGCGCGTCCGAGCGCAGCAAACTGCTGGCAGCCGCGTTTGACACCAGCCAGAACGCGTTTGGTGCCACGGCCTGGGGCGCCCTGCAATCATTGGGGGGGAAGTGACGGACATGATCGTCGCGCACACGGAGGAACTGAAATGAAGACCCTACTCAAATCCATCGCCCTGGCAGGCGTTTTCGCTCAGGTCCTGCCGGCCGCTGCGCAGGAGCGCGAGCCGGCTGTGAGCCATGACGTGCTCGGTGCCCGGATGGGCATGACACCAGATGAGGCCGATGCGCATTTCCGTGCGTTTGGCTGGGAAATGGTTGATGAAAAGGCCTTTGTTATCGAGCTGACGGGCACGGAATTCGTTGCTTCGCGCACTTACGCGGTCACGGACCGGTCAAAGAACCAGGACAAGATCGAACTGTACTTTTCTCAACCACCGACCGCACCAAAATTGATCCGTCTCCTGCGGACCTATAAACCCTATCCGCTCGATTTCATGATCGAACCCAAACTGCTTCCCCTTGAGCAGATGGAAGCCTCCGTCACCGGGAAATACGGGGAACCGGATTTCACCAAGGGCGCGGCGGCGGCACGCGTCTTCCGCTGGAGCAATGATACCGATGCTGCGCGGTGCGCTTCCTTCACCAATGGGCATTTCAGGATCGTTCCGACAAGCGGTCGCGCGCCTGTGCCTGATTGCCATGGTGAGCATCTCGAAGTGCGGCTGCAATTCAGCGTGCAGAACATTGGTCCCGTGCTCGGCCAGGCAAATTTCGAACTGGTCGACGTGGACGAGTACCGCGTCGATTTCACACGCTACCGCGCGCACCTGGCCGATATCCAGACGCAGAAGCAACGCGAGCAGACGGCCGGCGCTGAGGCACCGCCACTATGAAGCGACCTCAGCTCCAATTCGTCGAACCGGGAATGGACACCTGGCGAGAAACAACATCGCGGACGGCACAATCGGAGTGCAGGTCCTGTCAGCGAGTTGGCCACTTGCCGGCAACGTCTTGGTTTGCAGGCCACCGGACAAATCGCAACACCTGAAAATCAGGACCAAGAGGACTGACCATGACTATCGCCAGATATTTCTGCCTCGCCCTGATCTGCTGTTGGCTGCACGCGCTGTCCGTGCACGCGCAGATCGTGGCCCCATCATCATATAATGACCGCATAGAGGAGCTGATTGTTGATGGCCCATGGATCAGCGAACTCGGTAGCCCGGCCGAAGCGCCAGCGGTATATGTGTTCCACTGGCGCGAGTGTCCGTACTGCGTCGCATTCAAGCGCAACGAGAAGGCGGCACTGACCGGAGCCGGCGTCGATGTGCGCACGATCATGTTTCCCACAACACGCAGCGATTCAGACGAGATTGCCTATCTCTCGCTGCAACGCGACCGTGAATTGCTGGAACGACACGACCGGGGCTTCCGGCTCGGCGCACCGCCACGGGCGTCATCAAACGCCCTCGTGACGGCGTTCAACCAGGCCGTCTATGCCGTTCATCTGATCGATGAAATCCTGAAGTCGCAGGGCGATGCGATCAAGACACCGACTTTTGTCTATGATGACGGCAGCGGCAACTGGAAGATCCTGTCAGGCTACTCCGTCGAGGATTTTGCGCCGATCAGGGCAGCACTGTCCGCCCGCGCCGCGCAGGTGCAATCTACGTCTCCCTCAACACCGGACTTGCAGGCTCCGCAGGCAAACTACGCAGTTGTCATCCCGCAATGCATGCCGCTGATCAGTTGGGCCTATCAGTCGGCAAAGGTCGACATGAACCTGCGAGGCCGTGAGTATACCGGGGGACGCCAGCCAGGATCATACCGCCTGTGGGGCCTGCGCCCCGAGCAGATGATCGCGACCTTCGGCGCGCCCCTGCGTGTCTGGACGCAATCGGACTTTGATGCCTTGCAGTCAAATAGCCTGCGCTGCCTTGACGAGTTGCAACGCGGCCAACAAGGCGAACTCGCTGCCTGGCAGCAGACAGGTGGGCGCGGCGATGACAGCAACTGGCGCCGTCTTGCCGACCTGCACAAATACTCCAACATGTTCATCAATCATTTGCTCCACATGAACCGCCCGATCCGTGACGAGTTCTATTTTCCGACGCTGATAACCTACCAGCAGGCCCTCGCGCGGGACTGGCATGAGCGCAATGAGACGCGCTGAAGGGCGAATTCGAAACGGCGCGCCCGGTGGGCGTATTCACTCAAATTGATCACTTGCGATCAGGTACGCACATGAAAACCCACGTCATCAACGGCAAAATCAGCGTTCTGGGCGATTACTCTAATCCGGAAAATCGTTACGAGAAAAAATACGAATATATCGAGTTCGAGCAAGCTGATGGCACTTCTGTTGTCGTGAAGAAGGCGAAAGTCCCATATGATGTAGATCGGATGTTGGTCCCGAACGCTTCGGGAACATTTCTGGTGTTCAAAATAGCGTTTCCCCCATCGACTGAAATTCTTGCAGTAAAAGTGGATGGCCGCGAGGCTGTCAATGAGTTCGTCACAAGCGGCGTGAAGCAGTATGTCAGGCTCTATTCCGGGTTAATCCTTTCGGCTGGGTTCTTTGCAATGGTCAGCTTGCTTCTTGTCGGTATCCCGTTTCTCCTGATGACGCTCTGGGCAATGGTTCGCTACCCGTTCTGGATGGCGAAGCTCCGTTCGACCGCGCGAGACGCCGGATTCACCCTCGCGCGAACGCGGACTATTTGAATTCTCCAAAGTCGTATCAAAAAGGAAACTGTCGATGGCAATTCCTAGTTCTCTCCCAAGCGGCGCACGCCGCCCGCTTCTCGCGCTCGCGACACTTGCTACGCTGACAGCTTGTACCAGCCCATTGAGCGAGGACGCCCGGCGCGTAGAAGCAGTCTGTCAAAGCACAGACATGAGTTTATTCTATACGTGCGATTGCTTGGCGCGCGCCTATCAGTCGGACCTTACCAATGCGGGCCTGGCTGATGCGGCAAAGCTGCTTGAAGACATGGCCCCGGCAATGGCCGAAGAAGGCATCGACGGCGCACTTTATGTTTCCAATTTCGGTGCCCGCTTTGAGCGGCTTGCAGAGGAAGGCCTGAAGGAAAGCACCGGGGAGCGCTGCCTGCGCGACGAATGATGACATGCGTGTCGCTATCGACCCCGATCACCGCAGCGATCCGCAAGCGCTTTCCATGCCACAGGAGCAGCCACATCCGAGACGCGTTCTTCAGCAGCAAGTATCTGTAATATTGAAGGAAAATGGTGCCGCAAGAGGGACTTGAACCCCCGACCCCCGCATTACGAATGCGATGCT
>CAYXQV010000084.1:0-9884 GCA_964467505.1 uncultured Hyphomonadaceae bacterium
AATAGGCCTTCAGGAAGGCGCGATCCATGCCGACCTCGGCGCGATCGGGCAGAACATATTGCGGATGCTGGCGCAATGTCTTGATATAGCTGAAAATATAATCCCAGCGCCCGCAATTGAGGCCAACAATGTGATTGCGCATCACATAAAGGATCTCGTCCATCTGAAAGGCGGCCGGCAGGGTCTCGATCAGCACGGTTGCCTTGATGGTTGCGTTCGGAATGCCGAGGGAGGCCTGGGCGAAATTGAACACATCATTCCACAGGCGCGCTTCCTGGTAATTCTCCAACTTCGGCAGGTAGTAGAAAGGTCCTTTCTGTTGCTCGGTCAGCGCGCGGGCATTGTGGAAGAAATGCAGGCCGAAATCGAACAGGCTGGCCGAGATGGGCTGGCCGTCGACGGTCACATGCGCCTCGCTCAGATGCCAGCCGCGCGGGCGCACGATCATGGTCGCGGTCTTTTCGTTCAGCTTGTAGGACTTGCCGCGGGCTTCATCGTCAAAGGCGAGGTTTCCGCTGGCATAGTCCTGCATGTTGGCCTGGCCTTCGAGCATGTTCTCGAAGGTCGGCGAGGAGGCGTCCTCGAAATCGGCCATGAACATCTTCGCGCCGGAATTGAGCGCATTGATCATCATCTTGCGATCGACCGGCCCGGTGATCTCGACGCGGCGATCCTGCAGCGCTTTTGGCACCGGCGCGACTTCCCAGACTGAATTGCGGATGTGTTCCGTTTCGGGAAGGAAGTCCGGCAGTTCGCCATCATCATGGCGCATCTGCGCCAGTCTGCGATTCTCCAGAAGCATGCGCCGCTGCGGGCCGAAGCGGCGTTCCAGATCGGCGATGAAAAGCAGGGCGCTGTCGGTCAGCACGCGCTCATGGGCCGCCGGAACACCGCCTGGCACCTCGGCCGGCCGGCGGTGACGCGGTGTCGCCTGGGGCGCCACTGTCGCAGCGTCAGTCAGAATGTCAGTCATGGTCTTCCTCCACCGTGCTGTGTCGGTGTTGTTATTTACAAGTTTCGTGCCGGGTCCATAGGTATCGAAAATTATTGGGTTTTATTGTTATGCTTGTAAATTTTTCAATGTAATGGTTGTAAGTATCGTTATGGCCGGTGATTCGAAACGGAAACTGCTGATCGGCGCGCGCATGAAGCGGTTGCGCAACTCGCTTGCAATGACGCAGGCGGACTTTGCGCGCCGGCTCGACGTGTCGCCGACCTATGTCAACCTGATTGAGCGAAACCAGCGCCCGGTCAGCGCAGCGGTGCTTCTCAAGCTCGCCGAGGAGTTTGATGTCAATGTCGCAGACCTTGCCCAGGACAGTGATGCCGGGCTGGTCAACGAGTTTCAGTCGGCCTTGCGCGATCCTGTCTTCGGGGGTGTCGAGGTGTCGAAGAACGAGGTCGAGGATCTTGTCGGCGCCAGCCCGGAGGCGATCAAGGCCGTGCTGCGCCTGCATGAGCGCTATCGCGAACTGGCGCTCAGCACCTATTCGGACGCCAACCCGCTGGCGGATCGCGAAAAGGTCGAATTGCTGGAGGAGTCGGCCCGCCCGGTTGAGGCGGTGCGCCAGTTCATGCATGAACGAAACAATTATTTCGCGGCCCTCGACGAGATGGCCGAGCGCTTCCACGCAGCCCTTACCGGCAGCGGCAAGGCCATTGATGTCGCCATCTTGGAAAGACTGGAGCAGACCCACAATCTGCGCGTCCGCACGCTGCCCAGCTCGGCCATGCCCTCCTCGTTTCGCTATTTCGACCGTCACCGCTCAGGGATCGACATTTCCGAGTTGCTGCATCCGACCGGGCGCCGGTTCCAGCTCGCCTTCCAGCTGGTCCTGATCGAATATCGCGAGCTGATTGACGAAATCGTCGCCGGGTCGGGCCTTAAAGATGACAGCGCGCTTGGCCTTTTGCGCGTCTCGCTGGCCAATTATTTCGCCGCCGCCCTGCTGATGCCCTATGGCGCGTTTCTGAGGGCTTGCCAGGACACACGCTATGATGTGGACCTGCTCAGCCATCGTTTCGCCACCAGTTTCGAACAGACCGCCCACCGGCTGACAACGCTGCAGAAGCCCGGCGCGGGCGGGATACCCTTCTTCTTCCTGCGGATCGATACAGCAGGAAATGTCTCCAAGCGTTTCAGCGCGGGCCGGTTTCACTTTTCCAAATTCGGCGGCGCCTGCCCGAAATGGAATATCCACCAGACCTTCGCCCAGCCCGGTGAAACCCTCACCCAGTTGATACAGATGCCCGACGAAACGACTTATGTCTCGATCTCGAAGGCGATATCGCGCTCACTCGGGCATCATGGACGCCCGCCGGCAAAAGTGGCCATCGCCCTTGGCTGCGACAGGGCCTATGCCGGCGACCTTGTCTATTTCGAGGGGCTCGACCTTGGCAAGATCGATCCGATGCCGATCGGTGTGAATTGCTATCTGTGCGACCGGCAGAACTGTGCCTCAAGGGCGCACGCGCCGCTCAATCGCAAACTGAGATTTGACGCCCATGCGCGCAGCGTTTCCCTGTACGAATTCGAAGCCGGCGTACCTGCGCGCCAGCCAGACCCCTCGTCCTGAAACTTTCACAAACCGCGGCACCGCCGGCGCGTCCCCCACCCCCCGACAGGCAGGCCCGACCGCAAAATCAAAAGGCTCGCTACCGCCTGAATTAGCGTCGATCTCAATGTCTCAAAAATGCGCCCATTGCTGACAGCGGGATCATCCCGAAAGTAGACGAAACGACCTCTGACATCCGACTGTCCCGGGCTTGCGCGGGGATCTGCCTGTTTCCGGCCTCCACACGTGCGAGACCCCGGAGCAGGTCCGGGGCGGTCGGGATAAGGAAGGACTGTCTTCAGACAGGTGAGGAAAGTCTGAAGATACGTTTTTCAGAAAGCCTGTTAAACTGGAACAGCTACTCGATTATCAAGTTGCTAAGGCAGTTTTGCGCGTGACCCCCGTCAATATGATGTCAGCAAGCCTTTTGGTGGACCAGGCCCAACGCGGCGCGCAGCTCTTTCTGCGTCGCCCGGCGCCAAGCCGCCAGCACCAGGTCAAGCGGCCCGCGTACAAGGCCGCGCACTGGTATGGCCAGGGCCTCGCATTGGACATCGGCGCTTTTCTGGCGTCCGGTCTGCTCATGCCAGATGCCCTCAACAGCGTCGATTTCATCAAGATATGGCTGGGGATCGATGGCGCGTTCCAGGCAGCGGAAATATTTCATGGCGAGGCTCCCCTTGTCGTTTCAACCCAACAACGAAGCCCTGCCGGATTTTATTCCACTGCTCAGCCGCAGCGCGCAGAAAATGATCCGTTGGCGCAACCCCTGGTCTGGAGGTCTATCGTGTTGCAATCGTCCCCCGAGCTCCTCCTCCACTCGGAAGTTTGTTTGTCAGGTCCATTGGCATGTCTTGGCAGGATGAAGGGCCGCTCATGGCGAATTGCGCTGGGAGAGATTGTTATCGGACACTCCGGTAGGCTCTGAATGCCGCCTGAACCTGGCTGCCGGGACGCCTGTGCCTCCAATTCCAGTTCTTGAAGACACACCGATCCACAGCGATCAAAATGAAACTGTCGTCACCTCGCATCCAAAGTGCGCGATCCATGTGAGCGAAGCGATACGGGATCAGACAAGAATGGTGCGGTTGGAAGGACCAATACCGAACCGCACCCCAGCCTTGAGCGCGACCCATCGCGAAGCCGAAGGCGCAGCGGGCGGTCAAACAAGAATGGTGCCCAGAAGAGGACTCGAACCTCCACGCCCGAAGGCACACGGACCTGAACCGTGCGCGTCTACCAATTCCGCCATCTGGGCACGCAATTGGAAACCGCGCTAACTAATAGGCTCGAGCGATCGCGTCAACGCCCTTTGTCGGCGGTCGGGCGCGTGCGGCAGGTGCAGGTCCCGCCCGCGGCACATCTCCATCTCGCAGCGCGCAGATCACACCGCGATTCCGGCCTTGCGGGCGAGTTCGCCATAGTTGCAGGCCGGGCGCGGGCCATAATGACCGATCACTTCGGCGGCCGCCAGATGGCCGAGCCTGCCGCACAGTGCCAGCGGCAGGCCGCGTGCTTCGCCGAACAGGAAGCCAGCGGCATACTGGTCGCCCGCCCCGGTGGTGTCGACGACCTGGCTGACCGGCTCGGCCGGCAACTCGATCGGATCGCCCTCGCCGATGATCACCGAGCCCTTTTCCGAACGCGTCACGGCGGCCCGGGCGCTGTCGGCACGCAGGGCCTCGACAGCGCTGTCAAAGTCATCGGTCTCGTAAAGCGACTTCAGCTCCTCCTCATTGGCAAAGAGCAGGTCGACATGGCCGCGCACGAGGTGGCGGAAGCTTTCGCGATGGCGATCGACGCAGAAATTGTCCGACAGGGTCAGCGCAACCTTGCGGCCCGCCGCGCGCGCCAGTTCGGCAGCATGCACGAAGGCGGCCTTGGCGGCTTCCCGGTCGAACAGGTAGCCCTCCAGATAGAGGATGGCGGACCCGCTGATCACCTGCGCGTCGATATCGGAGGGCGAGAACATCACCGATGCGCCGAGAAACGTGTTCATGCTGCGCGCGCCGTCGGGCGTCACGAAGATGATCGAGCGCGCGGTCGCGGCGCCGCCTTCAAGGGCCGGGGTTTCGAAATGTACGCCATCGCCATGGATCTCGCGGCGGAAGACCTCGCCGAGACGGTCATTGGCGAGCTTGCCCATATAGGCCGACCGGCCGCCGAAACTGGCCACGCCGGCAATCGTATTGGCGCCCGATCCGCCCGACATTTCCTGGCCTGAGCCGGCGCGGGTGAGCGCTTCGGCGCGGTCTTCCTCGATCAGGGTCATGCCGTTCTTGCGGATCTCCCAAGTCTGCAGGAAGGCGTCTTCCACCGGGCAGATGAGATCGACAATCGCATTGCCGAGGCCGACGACGTCATAAGTTGAACCTGACATGGGGTCTCCCGTCTCAAATCGCTGTGTTTCACCCCGCCTAGGCGAGCACGGGCGTGGACGCAAGCGCGCCGGGCCGCTACAGCCCGCAGTCATGAAGATCGCATATCTCGCCTCGCAGGTGACCCTGCCAGGCTCGCCCCGCCGGCGCGCCGATTTCCATGAGCACGTCCAGAGCGTGGAGGCGCTAGCCGGCCCGCTCGCCGAGCGCGGCCTGGAACTGGTGGAGATCAGCTGGGATGATGCCGGCGCCGACTGGTCGGATTTCGCCGCCGCAGTGATCGGCACGACCTGGGACTATTGGGACCGCGAGCGCGAATTTCTTGAAACGCTGGCGCGGATCGAAAGCTGCACGCGCCTGTTCAACCCGGTGTCGCTCGTCGGCTGGAACCGGAACAAGCGCTATCTTGCACAGCTGGAAGCGCGCGGCGCACGGCTCATCCCCACACTCTGGCTGGACAAGGCCAGTCCGCCGGCTGTCGCGCAGGCCTTTGAGACGCTGCAGGCAGACAGGCTGGTTCTCAAGCGCCAGGTCGGCGCCGGAGCGGCCGGCCAGCACCTGATCGCGCGCGGCGAACCGGTGCCCGACATGCCACTCGCGATGATGGCGCAACCCTACCTGCCGGCCATCGAGACGGAGGGCGAGATGAGCTTTGTCTTCATTGACGCGGAGCTTTCCCATGCCCTCATCAAGCGCCCGAAGGCCGGCGATTATCGTATCCAGTCGCTTTATGGCGGCGTGGAGGCGGCAATCTCGCCGCCCGCAGAGGATGTGGCGGCCGCTCGCGACGTGCTCGGCATGCTCGAAAGCCCGCCGCTTTATGCGCGTGTCGATATGCTGCGAGGGGCCGATGGCGGCCTGTTCCTGATGGAACTGGAGCTGATCGAGCCCTTCCTCTATCCGCTCCAGGGCCGCGAGCTGGGTCCACGCTTTGCCGAGGCGCTCGCCCGGCGCCTGCGCTGACCGGCTGGCACACAGCCAGCAGCGCGCCTATGTCAACACCAGCCATTCAGGTCCGCCATGACGATTCTGAAAGCCATTCTCGGGCCGACCAATACCGGCAAGACCCATTATGCCATCGAGCGGATGCTGGGTCATGGCACCGGCATGATCGGATTGCCGCTGCGCCTGCTGGCCCGGGAAATCTATGACCGGGTGGTTGCGCAGAAGGGCGAGGCGGCCTGCGCGCTGGTCACAGGGGAGGAGCGGATCGAGCCGCCGGGCGCGCGCTACTGGGTCTGCACGGTCGAATCCATGCCAATGCATCGCAAGGTGGATTTCCTCGCCATTGATGAAATCCAGCTCGCCGGGGACCGCGAACGCGGGCATGTGTTCACCGACCGGATCCTCAATGCCCGCGGGCAGTCCGAGACGCTGTTGCTGGGTTCCGACACCATGCGCGAGCCCTTGCGCGAGCTCGACCTGCACGCCGCCACCGACCTGCGCGAGCGCTTTTCCGAACTGCGCCATGGCGGGCCGGTCAAGCTGACAAAGCTGCCACGGCGCACCGCGATTGTCGCCTTTTCCGCCGATGAGGTCTATGCAATCGGCGAATTGCTGCGCCGTCACAAGGGCGGGGCCGCCGTGGTCATGGGGGCACTCAGCCCGCGCACCCGCAATGCGCAGGTCGACCTCTACCAGTCGGGCGAGGTGGACTATCTGGTCGCCACGGATGCGATCGGGATGGGGCTGAACCTCGATGTCGATCATATCGCATTTGCCGGGCGGTCGAAATTCGATGGGCGTCGCCACCGCTGGCTGTCAGCTGCCGAATGCGGCCAGATCGCCGGGCGGGCCGGGCGTTTCCGCACTGATGGCATGTTCGGTGAGACCGGCGACTGCCCGCCCTTTGACCCGGACATGATCTTTGCCATCGAGAACCACCGTTTCGACAGCGTGCCAGAGCTGCAATGGCGCGAGAACAATCTCGATTTCCGTTCGATCAGGACACTGATCGCCAGCCTGTCGCGACCCTCGCCAAGCCCGGTCCTGCGCCAGAATCCCGAAGCGCTTGACGAATGGGTGCTGCGCCGGATGGCCGAAGACGCCGCAATCGGTCCCGATGTGCGCGGCGTGCGCGAGGTGCGCCGGCTATGGGACCTCGCGCGCCTGCCCGATTTCAGGAAGGCTGGCCATGAAGGTCATGCCCGTCTTGTCCTTGGGCTTGCCGACACGCTTGCCGATCCTGATGCGCGCCTTGGTGATGCCGGCATGGAAAAACGCCTGGAAGCACTTGCCGCCACACGCGGCGACATTGCCCATATCCAGCAGCGTCTGGCGGCGATCCGTACCTGGACTTATGCCGCCCATCGCGATGACTGGCTTGAAAACCCGCTTCTTTGGCGCGAAAAGACCCGCGAGGTCGAAGACCGGCTGTCAGATGGCCTGCACCAGGCGCTGACGGCACGGTTCGTCGACAAGCGGACAACCGCCCTGCTCGCAGGGCTCAGCAAGGAAGACGCGCTGGTGAGTGAAATCGGCACGCAGGGTGAAGTCACCGTCGAGGGCCATCTGGTCGGCCACCTGGTCGGCTTGAGATTCGAGCCCGCCTCGAGTGCGAAAACGCTCGAGGGGCGCGCGGTGCGAAACGCGGCCAGCCAGGCGCTTCGCCCGATCCTTGCCCGGCGTCTTGCATCCATCGCCGACGCCAAGGGCGGAATGCTCGACTTCACCGATGGTGGCGGCATACGCTTTTCCAGCGAGCTTGTTGCCCGGCTGGCCAAGGGGGGCGACTGGCTGCGACCAGAGGTCGAGCTGATCGGCGGGGAAGAGGCCGATCCAGCGCAACGCGAGGCTGCACGCGCCGTCATTGCCGACTGGGTCAAACGCCAGATCGCCACGCGCCTGCCCACCCATGCGCGCCTGATGAACCCCGACAATCTCACCGGACTTGAAGGGCTGGCGCGCGGGATTGCCTTTCGCGTGTGCGAGAGCGGCGCTGCGGTTGACCTGCGCGAGGATGATCCGGGCCACCGGCTGACCAGCCCGCAACGCGATGCCCTGCGCGCCATGGGAATCCGGGCCGGTCGCGTCGCTGCACATGTTCCGGACGCCCAGAAGCCGGCGGCCCAGCAGCTTGTCGCCATCCTGCGCACGGTGTTTGATGTCGATGTCTGCGCGCCCGCGCCGGTCGGTGCCGGAAGCTTCGAGGCAGGCGATGGGTGGAGCGATGCCGCGCTGGCTGCGAATGGCTATCTGCGGTTCGGCAAGCGTGCGGTGCGTGCCGATCTTGCCGAACGACTGGGCTGGGAAGTCTCCAAGCGGCGCCGTGAGGCAGGCAAGAACCTGTTCGCGCTGCCTGCGGACCTGGCCTCGGTCGTGTCCTGCCCGGGTGACGATTTCCCTGACATCCTGAAGGGTTTTGGCCTGGTCGCGGCGGAAAGAGACCCGGAGACCGGCGCGCCCACGCTGTGGCGCTACGCCGCGCGAGCCCGCCCGGAGCATGGGCGACCGGCGCCAGGCCGGAAAGCCGGTCAGGACGCCCGCCCACGCGGTCGCAAGCCAAAAGACAAGGGTCCGGCGCGCAGGTCTGTGCCTGCCAGCGCAGAGCCAAGACGCAAGCCGCCTGATCCCGACAGCCCGTTTGCCGCCCTTGCCGTGCTGATCGAGCCGGAACCAAAGCCAAAGCCGGCGAAAAAACGCCCGGCGCGCAAGCGCAGAAAAACGAAGGCCGGGTCTGGCGGGGCGGGAACCGGTTTTGTCTACAGGCCGTTTCTTTGAGCGAAACGCCGGCCCCGACCCTGCGTCTCGATGTCTGGCTCTGGCGCGCGCGCTTCTTCAAGACCCGGCGCATGGCAAATGAGCATGTGACACGGCGCGGGGTGCGGATCACCCGCAATGGCCAGACGCGGCGCGTCGACAAGCCGGCCGCCAGCCTCGCGCCCGGAGATGTTGTGACATTCGGCCGGGGCGCCCATATCCAGAGCGTCGAGGTGATCGGCCTCGGGACCGGACGCGGGCCGGCTGTTGAAGCGCAATTGCTCTACCAGAAGCTGGGAGATGACGATGTTCAATAGTCTGAAGCGGTTTTTTGCGGGCGATGCCGGCGGGAGCGAGGACGCGATTGACCCGCATGAAGCGGCTGCCGCTCTGCTGGTCGAGGCTGCGCTTGCCGATGGCATCTATGCGAACATGGAAAGCGACATGATCGCGATGATCCTGCTTGAGAGTTTCGATTTCGACGCCGAGCGTGCCGACGCGCTGTTGCGTCGCGGCGAGTTTCTTGCCGAAGGCGCGGTCGGCGCGCACCAGTTCACCCGCCACGTCAAGCGCCTGGCGATCACGCAGCGCGTGGCCGTGATCGAGGGGCTGTACCGGGTCGCCCTGGCCGATGGTGATCGCTGCCGGTATGAAGATGCGTTTGTCCGCCATGTCGCCTCGCTCCTGCATGTCGATGATGTCGCAAGGGCTGGTGCACGCCGCGAAGCCGAAGCTCGTGTGGCCATGGATAAGAAGAACTGAAGCGAGCTGTCATGTGGCTTCAGGTGCGATTGACATCAATCGAGAGCCGCTTAATTCCGGCGGCTATAGCTGCCCGTCTTCAAAGGAACCTACCGGGATGACCTATATCGTTGTCGATGCCTGCATCAAATGTAAGTATACTGACTGCGTGGAAGTGTGTCCCGTTGACTGCTTCTATGAAGGTGAGAACATGCTGGTCATCGACCCGGACGAGTGCATTGATTGCGGGGTTTGCGAGCCGGAATGCCCGGTCGAGGCGATCAAGCCGGACACAGAAGACGATCCTGACGCCAAATGGCTCAAGCTCAACACCGAATATGCGAAAAGCTGGCCCAATATCACCCGGCGCAAGGACCCGCCGGAAGATGCCGACGCCTTTGCCGAGGAAACCGGCAAACTCGCACGGTTCTTCAGTGACAAGCCCGGCGCGGGCGACTGACCCACGCGACAGCGTTTCGGTCAGGGCCGGTCGTGGCCCGTCTGGTCGGAA
>CAYXQV010000085.1:0-9764 GCA_964467505.1 uncultured Hyphomonadaceae bacterium
GTCACCAATCGAGATGATCCCGGCAAGCATGCCGTCCTCGACCACCGGAAGATGGCGCACGCGGCGATCAGTCATCCGCTCCAGACAGGCATTGATCGTCTCGCCGGGCGCCGCGGTGATCACGTCACGCGTCATCGCCCCGCCGACCGACAGTGACAGGGCACTCTCGCCGTGGCGGACAAGCTGGCGGATAATGTCGCGCTCGGAAAGCACCCCGCAGATGTCGCCGGCCTCATTGAGCACGACGACCGCGCCGATCCGTTCCTCATCAAGTATGCGCGCAACGTCGCTGAGCTTTGCATTGTCCAGGACGGTCTGCACCTGCCTGCCCTTGTTCTTGATAATGTGCGATATGAGCATCTTAACCTCCCTGTTTTGGCTCTTGGAGGTAGTGTATCACAAATCCGGGCAGAATGTCGCATCCTTGTGGTGCGCGGCTATCTGTGCGCCATCGCCGCCATGATCAGCGCACCGGCCACGTAGCCTGCGATATGCGCCTCCCAGGCAATGCCCGCCCCAAACAGCGACGGACCGAAAACAGCAAGCGCGATATTGGCAATCAGAAAGGCAAGGCTGGTCTTCAGGAACTGCGGTGAACTCAGCGCCGGCCAGGTCGCGCGCGGATCGGACATCTGCAGCAACGCCGCGGCGATCACGCCGCTCACCCCGCCCGAGGCCCCGATCGCCGGCGCGCCATCGGGAAGCCGCAAAGCGAGAAACAGCGCGGCGCCCGCCACAACCGATACCGCAAAGAGAATGAGGAACCGCCGCGTGCCCAACCGGCGCGCCACAGGCGCACCAAGCGCCAGCAACATCGCCGAATTCATGGCAAGGTGCATCCAGTCAAGATGCAGGCCAGCATGCCCGAGACTGGCGATCAGGAGGCCCGGTATCGAATAGGCCGCCTCGTTTGAGCTGCCAGACAATGCCAAAGACAGTCGCTCGGGTATCAGGGCGAAATGGAAAAAGGCCAGGTCCGCGAGCTCGCCCGGCAGCAGGAGCCGCAGGACATGAAGTGCCACGAGACCACCGGTAAGCCAGACAACACCGCCGGGCGCGGTAAAAAAGGGCGGCGTCGCGCCTGTCCGCCTCGATCGCTCCAAGGCCTGCTCCAGTTCAATCCAGCGGGTTTCCGGCGACATCGCGCCGTGCCGGACTTTGACGCGCGCGCCCCCGACCGGACTGGAACTGCTTACGAAAAGTCAATTTGACAAGACCATCAGATGAAACCGGACACCAGCACGGATACATCCGGCAGGCGCCTCAGCGCCAGTTGGCTCAGTCTGACACACAAACGCCTCCGTCACCTCCGGTAAAACGCCAATCAAGGCATTTCACGCAGCAGGCGAGCACAATTCGGCACGTTCGCCCCGATTGACGACTGGCATACCGGTTGCACCGGCGTTGCACGTCACAAGCGAGCGGGATCCAGATCATGAACGCAATCTACAGAATTACCATAGCAGGCGCCATGCTTGGCCTGGCCACAGCTGCCAGCGCCCAGGAGGCAAGCCACCTCGGCGAATTCGAACGCCCCTTCGGTTTCAGCTACGGGGAAGAGTCCCGCGCCTTCGATGCCGGCACACGCGACGCCAACGGAAATCGCGTGATCGTCAATGGCCTGCTTGAGGGCGGCACGGGCCTGGGAACCGGCCTGCACACAGGCTGGGGCCAGACGGCAGGCGCGCAGGGCATGATCGGCACCGGCTCTGCCATCGGCAACCAGCTCAATGTCATCACCAACGGATCGTTCAACACGGTCATCATCGACTCAACACAGATCAACAATGGCGACCAGACGGTCGCGCTCAACGGGGAGCTCAACCTCAATGACTAAGACCATTCCCACCGCGCGCGCCGGTCGCATCAAGGCATCGCTCGCCGCGCTTGCAAGCTCCATCGCATTCGCCGGCTGCGTTTCGCCCGTCGCCGGCCCCGGCGGCAACTATACCAGCCCCATCGGCAATGCGCCGGTCACGGCCAACCCGACGCCATATTCTGAGGGTCTTGTCTGCATGGGTCATTTTGCCCGCGCCAACCAGATCCCCGCGCCGCGCATCGCGGTCGGGCGCATCCTCGACTATACCGGCAAGGCCGATTTCGAAGGTGGCAGGCGTGTGACGCAGGGCGCTTCGCTGATGGCCATGTCGGCGCTGGCCAAGTCCGGCGCGCGCCTTGTCGAACGCTTCGACACATCAGTTTCCGAGCTGGAACTGAAATATGCCAACAACAAGCTGATCGGCGAGAGCGAGCAGGATTTCCGCAAGATCATGGCCGGCTCGATCCCGGGCTCGGATTTCTATCTGGTCGGCGGCATCACCGAGCTGAACTACAATATCCGCTCGGTCGGCGGCGACGCCTTTGTCGGTGACCAGGACGCCACCGATCCGAAGGGCACGCTGGGCGCGAAGATGTTCGTCATCAACATCGCCCTCGACCTGCGCATGGTGGAGACCGAAACGCTCGAAGTCGTCGATGTCATCTCCTATCAGAAGCAGATCATAGGCCGTGAGCTTTCGGCAGGCATCTTCGACTTCGCCAATGGCAATGTCTTTGATGTCGGCGTGGGCGGGCGTGCACAGGAGCCAATCCAGCTCGCCGTGCGCTCGGCTGTCGAGCGGGCCGTTCTGGAGATGATGGCCAACATGTATGGCGCGCCGGGCGGCGATGTCTGCGCACAGGTCAAGGCCGTGGCCTCCACCAACGGGATCACCGGCGATTACGTCCCACGCCACGCCACGCTCAAGGACAACAATGCCAATTCACGCGCTTCGGCCCAGCGCTGGAACGCTGATCGCGATCCTGCCCTGCGCGGGCGCAACTAGTCCGCCGGGCAACAGGAAAGGAGCCATCAAGATGGCCAGACAAATGATGAAACTGATCTGCGGCGGCGCGCTCGCGGGACTGCTGGCAGGAGCAGCAAACGCACAGTCCCACTCGCCGATCGAGATCGAGCAGCTGCAGACCGGCAATCTCTGGTCGGAAATGGATGTCCATGTCGACCAGACCGCCAGCGAGGCAAGCACGGCGGCCACGACGGTCGGCAATACGGCGGCCGGCCTGGTCACGAAGGGCAATGTCACCTTCAAGGCCCGCCAGGAAATGCGGGGCGATGCCAGCGCAAGCGCCCGGATGTCAGGCTATGCTGTCACCGGCACCGCCACCGCCACGACGACCAGCTATGGCAATGCCGCATCCGGGGGCACCTGGAATGGCAACACCGCCTACCGCGCCGAGCAGCTGATGTCGGGCGATACATCCGCGCGCACGCAGATCGACCTTCAGGGCGTCAACAGGCTCGGCGTGGCCACCACGGCGATTGCCAATGTCTCCGCACCAACGGCCGAGCATGGCGACAATCGCGCCTTCCAGGAACAACGCGTGCGCGGCTCGGTCGAGGCGGTCAGCGATGTCGACCTGTGCTGCAATGGCAGCGATGGCACGGTTGTGACCACGGCGGGCGGCAATGCGGTCTCCTCGACCGGATCGTCGGCCTATCTCGTCAACGGCGCAGTGCAGTCGACCGGGCCCGGCGAGACCATTCGCGCGCTTGGCAATGTCTATGCCGGCGATGCAACGAACATGGTTGCGGCAACCACGGCCACGGGCAATTCCTACACGGTCAGCAATGAGTGGGGCTTTGCCTCGCTCGGCCGGGACGGCTCGGAACTCTACCAGGGCAACCAGAGCGAAATCGATGCCCAGACCTGGGTGACCTATGATGAGCTGCGCGGCACCAATGCGGCAACCGCATATGGCGTCGGCAATTCCGCGCTGGTCTCCAACACCGGGGCCGACACGCAGCTTTACGCGATCCAGGAAAATTATGCCACGGTCGGCAGCCAGGTCTCGTTCACTGGCACCTCGACCACCGGCGGCGTTGCCATCGCATCAGCCACCTCTATCGGCAATGCCGCCACGGTCTCGCTGTGCAATGTCTGCGGCGATGCTTCGGTTGGCGGCGCACTGAAACAGGTCAACCAGGGTTCGGTCTATGCCATCGGGCAGATGGCGATCGGCGCTGGCGGCAGCGTGCATGGCGCAGCCACGGCGGTCGGCAACTCGGCCACATACCAATCCAGCGGTCACTAGATCCCTTCTCGTGACGACCGCTGGTGGAAGGCTGTACCCCCCTCATTTCGCAGCCTTCCAATAAAGCCCCCGGCCCCCCTCGCCGGGGGCTTTTCCATTGCCAGCCGGCAGTTGCGCTTCAATTGTCCCCTTCCGCGCGCGCTCGAAGCGCGATAAGTCCGCGAGGCCATGACCGACACCGCCCCGCTTGCCGATGCCCAACTGACCGCCCGGACCCTGGCCGAGGCCCTGCCCTATATCCAGCGCTATGCGCAAAAGACCATCGTCATCAAGTTTGGCGGCCATGCCATGGTCGACCCGGCGCTGTCAGCCTCCTTTGCACGCGATGTCGTCCTGCTGAAACATCTCGGGATCAACCCGGTGATCGTGCATGGGGGCGGCCCGCAGATCGCCAGCCTTCTGCAAAGGCTCGGCATCGCCTCGGAATTTCGCCAGGGCCTGAGGGTCACCGACAGCGACACGATGGAAGTCGTCGAGATGGTCCTGTCCGGGGCGATCAACAAATCGATCGTGCGCGACATCAACAAGGCCGGCGGGCGCGCCGTGGGGCTCTCAGGCTCTGATGCCAATCTCATCCGCGCACGCAAGGTGTCGCGCACCACCCGCACACCGGGCAGTCACATGGAAGAGGTTGTCGATCTCGGCTTTGTCGGCGAGCCTGAAGCGGTCGACCCCGGCGTTCTGCAGACGCTGGCAGCCGCCGATGGCGCCCTTGTGCCGGTGGTTGCCCCGGTCGGCGTGGGAGCGGACGGAAATCGCTACAACATAAATGCAGACACCGCAGCTGGCGCTGTGGCGGAGGCTCTCGGCGCGTCGCGCCTCGTGCTCCTGACAGACGTGGCCGGCGTGCTTGACCGGGCCGGAAACCTGATCCGGGAGATTGCGCGCGGCGACGTGGCGTCCCTGATCGAAGAGGGAACTGCTGCAGGTGGCATGATCCCGAAGCTTGAAACTGCCGCGCATGCGGTTGATCATGGCGTGGGGGCGGCTGTCATACTGGATGGACGCGCACCACATGCCCTACTCATGGAGCTCTTTACCGAACATGGTTCTGGAACGCTTGTTTCGTAATCTGCTGGCCGCCCTGGTCTTCGCAATGCTTGTCTTCTCGGGAAAGGCCGGGGCGCAGGAAGAAAAGGGCTGGAGGCTGTGCAACCAGACATCCTATGTCATCGAGGCGGCGATTGCCCGGCCCGAGGGCCAGGGGATGATCGTCGAGGGCTGGACCAAGCTGCGCCCGGGCGCCTGTAATCACGCAATCGAGGGCACGCTGACGCCGGGGCTGCATTTTCTCTACGGTCGCTCATCTGCCGCCCATCGCGGCGGCGCCCAGCATTGGGGCGGTGACCAGAAGCTGTGTGTCGACCCCAGCGGCTCATTTGCCATCGAGAACCCGCCCGATTGTGCCAGCTATGGTCTCGAACAGCGGCGATTCCGCCCGGTGCTGATCGAGCGGCGCTCGCGCTGGCAGACGACCTTCACCGAGACCAATGAATACAGCCTCGAAAAGGCAGAAGCTGCTGGCGTCCAGCGTCTCCTGGAAGATGCCGGCGTGTTTTCAGGCCGGGTCGACGGATTGCTCGGACGCAAGACCCGTGCGGCCATTTCGGGATTCCTCAAGACCAATGAGCTGGCCGCAGACACGTCGGATGCTGACCTGATCGACCTGCTCGAACAGGCGGCGGTCGAACAGGCCCGCGATATAGGCTTCATGGTCTGTAATCGCACCGACGACCGCATCTGGTCGGCGATTGCGCGGCGCCGCGGCGAAGACTGGGAGAGCCGCGGATGGTGGCAACTGGAAGCCGGCGGCTGCGCGCGGGTGATCGATGAGCCGCTGGTCCAGACCGATTACTATGTCTATGCAGAGATGGAAGTCGGCGACGGGCGCGTGCGCACGCTGAAGCGCGCATCTGACCCGTTCTGTGTCGCCCGGCCGAAATTCGCGATCACGGGCCGCGAGGATTGCGAGGCGGCCGCCTATCGAACGGCGCAGTTCACCGCAACGCCGCCACCAAGGGACAAGAAACTCGTCTTCGAATTCTTCGAACGCGATTTCGACAAGGCGAGATCGCCCGGCGATGGCTGAGCAGCGGCTTGATCCCCGACAGGTCACCGACTGGGTGTTCGACCTCGACAACACGCTCTACCCTGCCGATGTGGTGTTTTCACAGATCGACCGGCGCATGACGCAGTTCGTGGCCGGTTATCTCGGCATCGCGGCGGATGAAGCGCTGGCGCTGCAGAAGGCCTACTATGCCGAGCATGGAAACACGCTGAAGGGGATGATGGACGCACACGGCATGGCGCCGGGCGGCTTCCTCCACCACGCCCATGAGGTCGACCTGTCGGCGGTGCCGCGCTGCGACCGGCTGCCCGTGGCGATTGCAGCGCTCAAGGGGCGCAAGTTCATCTACACGAACGGAACCCGGCGCCACGCAGATCGCATGGCCGCACATCTGGGGATAGACCACCTGCTTGACGGAATTACCGGGATCGATGACGGCGCCTATCGTCCCAAGCCCGACCCGCTCTCCTACAGCCTGTTTTGCGAGACGCACGGCGTGGACCCGGCCGGCGCGGTGTTCTTTGATGACATGTCGCGCAACCTGCTTGCGGCCCATCAGATGGGGTTTACAACGGTGCTCGTCGCCTCCCATGAGGTCGGCTCTAATGATATCGAGCCCGGCGGGCCCGCACTCACCGATCCCCGCCCGGCTGGCGATGACGAGGCTGCGCACATTCACTACCTGACCCGTGATCTTGCCGCGTTCCTGTCAGCAGCGGCAGACTGAGCAATTGCGCCGCATCTGGCGCCGCCAATCGAGGAATGACTGACATGCCTGACACCCTTGCCCGCGTGATCGACGATGCCTGGGAACGCCGCGACGAATTTTCCACCGATACGCGCGGCGAGGTCCGCGAGGCCGTGGACGCTGCGATCGACCTGCTTGATTCCGGCGAGGCGCGCGTTGCCGAGCGCGGCGAGGACCGGGACTGGACAGTTCACCAGTGGCTGAAAAAAGCCGTGCTTCTTTCCTTCAGGCTGAACGCCAACCAGCTTGTCGGCGGCGGCATCGGCCAGGATGGGCGCTGGTGGGACAAGGTGGCTTCCAAGTTCGAGGGCTGGGACGCGGACGCCTTCCGCCGGGCCGGTTTCCGCGCCGTGCCGCCCTGCGCGGTGCGCCGCGGCGCCTTCATCGCCCGCAATGCCGTTATCATGCCCTCCTATGTCAATATCGGGGCCCATGTGGGCGAGGGCACCATGATCGACACCTGGGCCTCGGTCGGCTCATGCGCGCAGGTCGGCGCCAATTGTCACATTTCTGCGGGCACCGGCATTGGCGGTGTGCTTGAACCGCTGCAGGCCAATCCGACAATCGTCGAGGATGGCTGCTTCATCGGCGCGCGCTCCGAGGTCGTCGAAGGCGTCATTGTCGGGGAGGGCTCGGTGATCGCCATGGGTGTGTTCATCACCCGGTCAACACGGATCGTGCACCGCGACACTGGCGAAGTGGTTTATGGACACGTTCCGCCCTATTCAGTGGTCGTTCCCGGCACGATGCCCGATCCCAAAGGCGGCCCGTCGCTCGCCTGCGCGGTGATCGTGAAAACCGTGGATGCGCAGACGCGCGCCAAGACCGGGGTCAATGAATTGCTTCGCGAGGCCGTTACCTGAGACCCGACGCGCGCGGGCAATTTACCTTTCAGAAACCTGAGGGCATGGTGCTTGCAGACTGCCAGCCCATGAGGACGAAGCCCACCCGCCTGAAAAGGATAATGGCCGGAGCCTGCGCCGCCCTGGCTGGATGCGTGGCCGCGCTGATGGGCGAAGCCTTTGCCTTCAAGCCGGTTCCGGGCCTCCAGCCGGCCGACATGGATGCGATTATCGCTGAAATGCAGGCAAATGCGCTGGAGTGAAACCGCGCACACTCTATATCGCGCACACTCTGTACAGCGCGCACTCAGCGCGTCGGCACCGGGTCCTCGCCGGAATAATCATAAAAGCCGCGCCCCGCCTTGCGCCCGACCCAGCCAGCCTCGACATATTTCACCAGCAGCGGGCATGGACGGTATTTCGTGTCGGCAAGGCCGTCATGAAGCACCTGCATGATCGAAAGGCAGGTATCAAGGCCAATGAAATCAGCCAGGGTCAGTGGACCCATCGGATGGTTCGCACCCAGCCGCATCGCGGTGTCAATGCTCTCGACCGTGCCCACGCCCTCGTAAAGGGCATAGACCGCCTCATTGATCATCGGCACAAGCACGCGGTTGACGATGAAAGCGGGATAATCCTCCGCATTGGTCGTCGTCTTTCCGAGCCTCTGGGCCAGCCTGATCGCCATCTCATACGTGTCCTGATCGGTGGCCAGGCCGCGAATGATCTCGACCAGCTTCATCAGGGGCACCGGGTTCATGAAATGCATGCCGATGAAACGGCCGGGCCTGTCAGTCACCGAGGCCAGGCGGGTGACCGAGATCGAGGATGTGTTCGTGGCCAGAAAAGCCGTGTCCGATATCACGTCACAAAGACCGAGAAAGATCTTTTCTTTCAAGCCACGGTCCTCTGTCGCGGCCTCGATGACCAGGTCTGCGTCGGAGAACTCGCCGATTTGCGTGGTGGTTCTGATCCGCGCAAGGGCGGGCTCGATCTGCCCGGCATCAATCTGGTCGCGACTTGCCTGGCGGTCGAGATTTTTCCTGATCGTTTCCAGCGCCCGTTCCAGCGCATCTTCCGATATGTCGTTTAGAATCACGTCATAGCCTGCGATCGCACAGACATGGGCAATGCCATTGCCCATCTGCCCTGCGCCGACCACGCCGATCTTCTGGATATCCACCATCAAATGCTCCCGGTCGCGAACTGAACCGATCCGAAGCCGACAGACTGCTTGTGCAGCGCATCAAAAATCAAGACTTGATTGCATTCCGCACCTGACTGCGGTCTGCGGTGTCACCTCAATGACACAGAATTGATCCGCCGCCAAACCTGCCTGGCGCCGCGCTCACCTATCATATTATCCGTCCGGGTCGCGCTATTCCCGGCTCCTCTAAGCTGCCCTCCCGGATGAGGGCATTGCGGCAATGGTGCGCTTTCGCCTGACGCCTGCGCGTTCACACTGTCACGGGATAGACGGGCAGACCATCGAGCGCGGTCTTCAGGGCATTTCCCCAGCGCGAGGAAATTTCGGCAAAGGCCGCGTCTGTTTCCTCGATACGGAAACTGCTTCCTGTCGCGAATGTGCCTTCCTCGTAAATGTGGACGTCGAGCGGCATGCCGACCGACAGGTTGGCTTTGATTGTGGAGTCGAAGGACACGCACAACAGCCGGAGCGCCTCTCCGACATCCATTTCCGGATCGAGCGCACGAACCAGGATCGGGCGGCCGTATTTTGTCTCGCCGATCTGAAAAAACGGTGTGTCGCTGGCCGCTTCGATAAAGTTGCCTTCCTGGTAAATCAGGAAAAGCCGGGGCTCCATTCCCTTGATCTGACCACCCATGATCAGCGTTGCGCCAAACGGCGTTTCAGAGTTTGGCCCGTCAGAGGCATGACTGACGACAATTTCCTGGAGTATCTGCCCGACCAGTTCTGCGGCCTGGAACAATGTCGGCACACGCAGCAATGTCGGGTCACGCTCATCAGGTGCCTTGGAGCGCTCTTCGAGCAGGC
>CAYXQV010000086.1:0-9736 GCA_964467505.1 uncultured Hyphomonadaceae bacterium
CGGAAGCGCCCTTCACTTCAGTGCCATTGATGAAATGATGAACCTCGCGCATGGGCGTCCTCCAGAGTGTTCTCGATTTGGTATCCGTTTATCGACAGGGCTAAACGCACTGGTAGGGACGCGCAAGGTGGTCGGTAAGGGACAAGCCTCACAGTCTGCAATATATCACATACATGTCGAAACTGCTCATCGTCTATCATTCGCGCACCGGCGGCACCCGGCAGATGGTCGAAGCGGCCACAGAAGCCGCACGCGCCGAGATCGAGACGGTGGTGAAATTCGCCGACGCGGCCGAACCCGGCGATCTTCTCGGCGCGGATGGCTACATCTTCGCCATGCCTGAAAATCTCGCTGCGATTTCCGGGCTGATGAAGGAATTTTTCGACCGCTGTTACTATCCGGTGCTGGGAAAGATTGAAGGACGAGCCTATGGCCTGATGATCTGCGCGGGCTCGGACGGTGAGAATGCCGCGCGCCAGGCCGCGAGAATTGCCACTGGCTGGCGGCTGAAACAGGTTCAGGAACCGCTCATCGTCTGCACCCATGCCCAGACACCGGCGGAAATTCTCGGCGCAAAGACAATCGGCGACACCGATCTTGCCCGATGCCGCGAGCTTGGCGCCGCACTTGGCGCCGGCCTCGCCATGGGCGTGTTCTGAAGGCGCAGGGGGCCAATCACTTGCCGGCATCATCGCCATGCCCGCATCCCTGATGTTCAGGGCCGGCAGAGCGCCTGATCGTGCCGTCTGCTTCCGGTGGAGGGTGCGACGAAGATGGCGATCAAGGACCCGTTTCCGGGGCCTGATCCGAGGTTCAGGGGAACGCCACTCATGATGTGGCCGGATTTGCCTTTGTGGGCACCTCGCTCCTGCGGCCCTTCTTGCGGATCCGCTTCCAGGTCTGCCAACCGAGAAAGGCGAAGCTGGGTTTTTCCGGAAATTCGGGCAGTGGATTGCCATAGCGGTGGTCGATAAAGGCCCAGTCGTCTTTCAATCCGTAGCCGCCCCGGCCGCCGAGACGAACCGCCGTGTACATCATATTGCGCCGCAACAATGGCACGCCAAGCTCTTTCATTGCCTCGCGGAACAGGAAATCGGCATATTTGCGCGCGCCTGACTGGCCCGAAGCGTAGAGGAAGTCATGGATCACTGCAGCGGGCGCATGCCGGCCGAATGGCGGGACCATGAACCACAAGAATCGCGGGATCGAGGCAAAGTCGGTGACGAAGCCTTCCGGGATTTCGATGCGCTGGTCTTTCAGTATCGGATGCTCAAACGCATAGGGGCGGGTCACCACGGCCAGGGTGCGTCCCTTTTTCTCCATGTCGGCAAGAATGGCGACCGCGATCAGCCGGGAGCGTGGCTTGCCCTGCCCGACGCTGGCCGCTTCGTGGGCATCGCCCATGCCCATGCTTTCCATCTTGGAATAGGCGCCTTCAAGTTCGAGATCGACGAAAGCCATTGTCCAACCCCACAGGCTGCGGCGGTCATGCAGGCCGCCCTTTCACATCTTCGCGATCATCTACGCGCGGCACGCTCACGGCAAGGGATTTGATGAATTGCGCCAATTGCCTCTCGAACTTGCCGCAGAAATCGCTAAGCTGGCGATAGGTCACTACAATAGATAGCGATAATGGGAGGAACAAGGAACGATGTCTGGGACAATCTGGAATTTTGGCGACCTTCTCGACACGGTCGGGAGCCATCTTGGCGCCGGCCGCCCGGCACTCATCCATGGCGAGCGGGTGATCGACTGGCCGGAAATGACGGCGCGCTCGAACAATGTCGCGCGTGGCCTGCTTGCGCGCGGGGCCAGGAGCGGGGACAAGGTTGGCTTCTACATGCGCAACCAGCCGGAATACATGGAAGGTTTCGCGGCCTGTGCGAAGGCGCGGCTGACCCATGTCAATGTCAATTACCGCTATCTCGACGATGAGCTGGTCTACATTTTCGATAATTCAGACAGCGTCGCGGTGCTTTATGATGTCGAATTCCGCGAGAATATTGAGCGGGTGCGCGCGCGACTGCCCGCTGTGAAGGCCTGGGTGGAGGTCGGCGGGACCGGCACGGTTCCGGATTTCGCAGTCGCATACGAGACCCTTGCCTGCGAAGGCGACGGCGCGCGGCTCGACATGGAGCGTTCGGGCGACGATCTGATGTTCCTTTACACCGGCGGCACCACCGGCATGCCCAAGGGCGTGATGTGGCCGCACCGGACCTGGCGCGAGGCAAATGTCGAGGGACTTAAGCGTATTTACGGCGCCGCACCCGAAACGATGGAGGAACATCTCGGTTTCGTGGACGAGGTCGGCCAGCATGCGCGCCAGCTGCCGGCCTGTCCGCTGATGCACGGCACCGGCCTGTTTACTGCGCTTGGTGCAATGCTGAATGGCGGCGCGATCGTCACGCTTGACAGCAAGGCGAAATTCGATCCCGCCGAGTTGTGGGAAACCGTCGCACGCCAAGGCGTCACGGCGATGGCGATTGTCGGCGATGCCTTTGCCAAGCCGATGCTGAAGACGCTGGACGAGAATCCCGGGCGGTTCGATCTCTCAAGTGTGCAGTCGATCACCTCCTCGGGCGTGATGTGGAGCATGGAGGTCAAGAAAGGCCTGATCTGCCACATCCCGCAGGTGGCGTTAAATGACAGTTTCGGCGCATCCGAGGCGGTCGGCTTCGGCATGTCTACCACGACGGCCGAGGGGGGCTCGCAGACGGCGAAATTCATGATCGGCGAGAGCTGCAAGGTGTTTTCCGAGGATGGCCGCGAAATTGCACCGGGATCGGATGAACCCGGTTTCATCGCCCGAGGTGGCGCGGTCCCGCTTGGCTATTACAAGGATGAGGAAAAGACCGCCAGGACGTTCAGGACCATCAATGGCATTCGCTATGCTGTGCCCGGCGACTGGTGCACCGTGGAGGCTGACGGCACGTTGACCCTGCTCGGGCGCGGTTCGATCTGCATCAATTCCGGCGGCGAGAAGATCTATCCCGAGGAGGTCGAGGAGGCGCTGAAGGAGCATGAAAGTGTCCGCGACGCGCTGGTGGTCGGACTTCCCGACGAGACATGGGGACAGGCCGTCACCGCGGTGGTTGAGCCGAGTGGTAATGGCGCGATTGATGAAGACACGCTGATTGCCTTCGTGCGCACCCGGTTGGCGGCCTACAAGGCGCCCAAGCGTGTGCTGTTCAGGGAAAGCCTCGCACGCGCCCCGAACGGGAAGGCCGACTACAAGGCCATCCGGCAATTCGCACTGGAAGCGCTCGGCCAGCTCGCCTGATCCTGATCAGGATGCGAAATCAAGGGGAGGGGCTTGCCGGAGTGTGGGCGACGCCGCATAGTAGTTGCCGGGAATGCTGAAGGCAGAACGCCGCAGCGGTGACGCGGGCATTCCGGGGGACCTGAATGATGTCCATCAGAACGATCATTGCGGTTATGGGCGTCCTGTTCGCGGGCGCCTGTGCAAGCCCGCCCATCGCGCCGGAGGTTCTCGGCGAAATCGAAGCATATCCGCCGCCTGCGCCGCCACCTGTGGAGTTCGCCACGCGCGAATGCCGGCCCTGCGGTCCGCAACCTGAATCCTTTCCGATCCGCGGTGCCCCGCCGCCGCCGGAGGCCTTGATGGGCGAGCCGTTGCTTGCCGGCCCTGAACGCTATCTGCCGAGCGTCTATGTGTCGGATGACCCGGCCTCGCCCTGTCATCCCGCACGCCAGGCCCCTCGCGCCGATACCGAAGACGGCTTTACCTGCATGGAATTGCTGTTCGCCACCAATCGGCTCCACCCCTATCATGAACAGCCCGGCGACAGCATTGATTATCCCGCTGATCCTGCCGACTTCTTTCTCGACAAGCCGATGTATCAAACCGGCGCACGTGGCGGCGCCTACACGACAGGGCGCATCTCCGTTACGGTGCCTCATCGCCTGCCCGGCGACCCGGTTCGCCCCTTCCAGCGCGAGGAGCGTCTCCTGGTCTTCTTCAAGCGCCAGAATGACCTGACCGACGAGGCGCGGCGCGATTTCTTTTCGACCAACAATTATGAATTGCTCGCCGAAGATGATTTCTGGTCGATCGCGCGAAGCCGGCTTGTCGATGCGAACGCACTGGAGGGCCTTCCGGAGAGCTGGATCAATGATGCCGGCACCGTGCTGGTTTTCGTGCATGGATTTCGCGAAAGTCTCGAATCGGCGGCCTTCCGGACCGCGCAGCTTGCCTATGACCTCGAATTTGGCGGCGTGCCGATGTTCTTCAGCTGGCCTGCGACCAGCAATCGCGGCGTGTTCTCGTCGCTTCGCTATTTCAATGATGTCAGCGAGGGGCTCGCCGCCACCGGCGATCTCAAGACCTTCCTGCTCGACGTGAATGAGAGGCTGGCGCCTGACAAGTTCGTGGTCATCGCCCACAGTCATGGCAACCAGTTGCTGATCCGCGCGCTGAATGAAATGGCAGTGGAGATACCGGGCAGCGACGAGATTTTCGACGCCATTGTCTTTGCTTCAGCCGATGTTGATGCCTATGAATTTGAACGCGTGATGGCGCGGGCCGGCAGGATTGCCGGGAACAAGACGCTCTATGCGGCCTCCATCGACAAGGCGATCCGCCTGCGCGAATTCATCGCCGAGTTCGGACTTGCGTCCGGTGAGGACATCAAGCCGCGTGCTGGCGCGCTTCGCCGCGACACGCTCGCCCCGATCATCGTGCCCGGCGTGCATTCGATCGACGTGACCAGCGCGCGCACCGGCCACCTCGGGCTGGCTGAGGAACTCCAGCGTATCGAGGACAGGCTGAGCCATTCGATCTATGCCGACAGCTGCGATATCATTCTCGATATCCGCCAGCTGATCAACGAGCCCGCGCGCCTGCCTGACCAGCGCCTGTCCGGGCTGGTTCCGGTTGACGCGCCAGACGGTGAGCGGTTGTACTGGCGCTATGAAGGCCCACCCGCCGGCGAGCGACGTGCCTGGTGTGAAAGCGAGGGCTGAGGCGCCTCAGTCTTCGCGGAGAAAACCCGTGATGCGTTCGCAGAGAACCGGCATCATGGCGCCCGGCAGGTCGTGGCCCCACTTCTCGAATGTCTCGAACTGCGCACCCGGCACACGCCGGGCGATGTCCTCTCCGCAGGCCGGCTTGATCAGCGGGTCAATCGCGCCGTGAAGGACAAGCGTGGGGTGGGCAAGCGAGGCAAGCCGCTCATGCCAGCGCGGCTGGGCAAGGATCGCGGCATATTGGCGGGCCACACCCATTGGCCGGTCGGAGCGTTTCAAGTCCGAGATGGCCTGTGCGCGGATTTCGTCATCCGGGGTGCGCAGGTCCGGGTGCGAGCCGATGGCGACGCGCGATTTCACGGCAATTTCCGCGATGGCTTCCGGCGTCCGGCTTTCGGGAACGGCGGTCAGCGCGGCCAGCGCTTCGGGCTCACCCTGCGGCAGGGCCGGGTCGCCGGACGTGGTCATGACGGGGACAAGGCGGCGAACCTTGCCGGGATGGTTGAGCGCCATGAGCTGGACAATCATCCCGCCCATTGACACGCCCAGAATGTCTGCCGTTTCGATGCCGAGCGCATCAAGCAGGCCGGCAGCATCTGCCGCCATGTCGTCGAGCGTGTAGGCCACCATGTCATGGGCCGGACGACCTTCGGCTACAGCCTTGATGATGTCGCGCGGCGAGGGCGGTGTGACACCTGCTATCTCGGTGGAAAGGCCGATGTCGCGATTGTCGAAGGTGATGACGCGGTGACCGGCGTCGGCGAGGCCTTGCTTGAATGTGTCGGGCCAGCGCGTCATCTGCCCTGAAAAGCCCGAAACCAGCAGCAGGGCGCGATCGCCTGGCTGCCCGGTTTCCTCATACTCGATCTCGATCCCATTTGCCGCAATTCGCGCCATTGCCCGTCCTCCCTGTTATTGTCTGGTCGCTTGCCAGCGCCTGCCTGGGGCAAATCGCTAGCGCTGCAGTTCCTTCATCGCCTCGTCGAGCCCGGCAAGCGTCAGCTCGAACATGCGTTGCGGGCCGATAACCTCGCGGACAAGCTGGATCGAGGCGGTGTAGTCCCAGGCCCCTTCCTTGACAGGGTTGAGCCAGACCAGGTTGGGATACTGCTCGACAAAACGGTGGATCCAGATGCCGCCGGCCTCGTCGTTCCAGTGCTCCACCGAGCCGCCGGGATAGGTGATCTCATACGGGCTCATCGTGGCGTCGCCGACGATTATAACCTTGTAGTTCGATGGGTATTTGTGCAGCACATCCCAGGTTGGCAGGACATCGGCGCGCCGCCGACGATTGTCCTTCCAAAGGCCCTCATAGGGGCAGTTGTGGAAGTAGAAATATTCGAGATTCTTGATCTCCGAGCGCGCCGCGGAGAACAGCTCTTCCATCACACGCACATGCGGGTCCATCGAGCCGCCGACATCCATCAGCAGCAGCACCGAGACGGTGTTGCGCCGTTCCGGGCGCATTTCGATATCGAGATAGCCCTGGCGCGCCGTGTTGCGGATCGTCTGGTCGAGGTCGAGTTCTTCGGCCGCCCCGTCTCTGGCCCATTTGCGCAGCCGCTTCATTGCAAGTTTGATGTTGCGCGTGCCGATCTCGACATTGTCATCGTAATTCTTGAATTCGCGCTTGTCCCAGACCTTTACCGCGCGCCGGTGGCGCGACTTGTCCTGCCCGATGCGCACGCCTTCGGGATTGTAGCCATTGGCGCCAAACGGAGAGGTGCCGCCGGTGCCGATCCACTTGTTGCCGCCTTCATGGCGTTTTTTCTGCTCTTCCAGCCGCTGTTTCAGCGTTTCCATCAGTTTCTCGAAACCGCCCATCGCCTCGATCTCTTCCATTTCCTCCGGCGTGAGGAATTTCTCACTCATCTTGCGCAGCCATTCCTCGGGCAGGTCCTGCACGTTGACGGCGTCGGCCATCGAGTCGAGGCCCTTGAAGACATGGCCGAAAACCTTGTCGAACTTGTCAAGATAGCGCTCATCCTTCACCAGGACGGCGCGCGAAAGATAATAGAAATCGGTGACATCCATATCGATGATGCCGCGATCCATCGCCTCCATCAGCGCAAGATATTCCTTCAGCGTAACGGGAAGTTTCGCGGCGCGAAGCTCATTAAAGAAATTCAGGAACATGGGCCGCCGCCTCGCTGTGATTGGGGACTTTGCGCTTAGCTTAGCGTTTCAGGCGCGTGATGTCCAAGCCTGCCGCAAGGTGAGACAGCCACCCTTCGCATATCCGCAAGGCAAGTTCATTTGCACTCTGCGCTGAACCGGATCATACAGCCCGTCATGATGGGAGATACAGCTTTATGATGGGAGATACAGCTTTCGACGACGAACCTGGCGCGCCTGCAACGACGCGCGACAGCATTTGCGGTGCCAAGGAGGTTGGCGCGATCGCACACCTTTATCGCGGCGAGGTCTACCGCTCCACGATCTGGCGCCAGCGTCTTGATCAGACCACCAACTGGGCTGTGGTCTCGACCGGGATCGCACTCTCGGTCGTGTTTGCCGGACCGAATGCCTCGCCCTTCCCGATCGTCCTGGTCGGCCTGTTATGCGTGATGTTCCTGATGCTGGAAGCGCGCCGCTATCGGTTCTTCTATGTCTGGCGGTTTCGCGCGCGGGTGCTTGAAATCGCATTCTATGTGCCGATGCTGCGCGGGGAAGGTGCAAAAATCCCGATCGACAGAGGCACGGCACTTTCCGATGATTATGAAAAGCCGCAATACCGCATTTCGATGCTTCGGGCGGTTGGACGCCGGCTGCGACGCAATTTCGGCTGGATTTTCGCGCTGCAGGGGGCGGCGTATTTCGCCAAGATCGCGATCCACCCTTATGATGTGATGAGTTGGAACGAATATGTCCTGCGCGCGCACATCGGCCCGATCCCCGGCTGGGTGGCGATGCTGACCGGCCTTGCCTTTCATGCTGGCTGGATGACGGTGGCATGGATCACCTGGCGTCAGGAACGCCATGACAAGACCAAGATGGCCGACTTCCTGGATAGCCGGAAAGATGTCGTGGGAGACGATAAATAAGACTTGCAGCATGAGGCTTTTCGCCTCATCTCGCCGGTCGCTGTTCAGCTCGCGAATTCGCGATATGGGCCTGACTGACAAGGGCAGCGCATATGGAACTCCGTCCCGCCAGACCGCTTCAAACCACGATCTGGCTGAACACGCCGGCACCGATCACAATTGAATCGCTGCGCGGCAAGGTCGTGCTGCTCGAAGCCTTCCAGATGTTGTGCCCCGGTTGCGTGTCGCATGCCCTGCCACAGGCGATGCGTGCGCGGGCGCTGTTCAGCCAGGATGATCTCGCCGTCATCGGTCTGCATACGGTATTTGAACATCACGGCGCGCAGGGCACGAGGGAAGCGCTCGAAGCTTTCCTGCATGAATACCGGATCACCGTCCCCGTAGGCATCGATGCTCCCTCCGATCATGGCGGCCTGCCAAAGACCATGACCGCCTATGGCATGCAGGGCACGCCGACGACGATCCTCATTGACCGCTCCGGCAATCTCAGGAAACAGACTTTCGGCAGCGGCGACGACATGCTGCTCGGCGCGGAGATCATGGCGC
This sequence comes from uncultured Hyphomonadaceae bacterium, assembly GCA_964467505.1. Taxonomy (GTDB): domain Bacteria; phylum Pseudomonadota; class Alphaproteobacteria; order Caulobacterales; family Hyphomonadaceae; genus UBA5336. Next base: position 8,577 of record CAYXQV010000086.1, read on the forward strand.
TCCTGAGAGAAAATCCGGTTCCGGCAGTCGCTCAGGGCCGCAGCGACGCAAGCACCGGCTGCACGCCTGAGGGCTGCACGCCGCCGAGCAGCTGATTTCATCCTGTCAAAAGGGCTGCGCCAGATTTTCTGGAAAACAGCCCTCTCAGGTTTGCGACTTTTGCGGCGGCTCTTCTGGCGTGGCTTCACGATCCGGTTCGACAGGGATCGACCCATCCTGAAGCGCAAAAAGCCGGCCCACCAGTTCATACATGGCCATGTCGCCCTCATCACCCGTATCTGGCACCGTCAGACGGCTCTTGATGTGCCAGCCGGCATATTTCCTGACTGCCAGGAGTGACTTCTGCCGTTGACCGGCAAAAACGACGCATGGGGTCGAACCGACAGGAATCGGTGCCTCGCCCCCCTGCCCGGCGGTCTCCATCGCTCCGGCCAGCTCGATCACCATTTCACAATCGAGCCCCGCATCCTCGACCGGCTCCAGACCCTTCGTCAGGCGGATCGCGGGCACCATCTGCCGGACATGATCTGTGGCTGACAGATCGCCAAAATACGAGAAATACAGCGTTAGAAACGACGTGGCGTCGGCTGTTTCATACTGACAGGACACGTCACCGCCATCGGCTGCAAAGGTCTGGGTTGCGAAACGCTCGAAGGCTCCGACCTGCAGCGGACAGACAGCGCCACTGGGCTGGTGGACCAAAAGGCCATCCTTCATCTGCGCCCAGAATTCGCCCTGAGCATTCGCGCTTTCCGTCGGGATCCCAGCGGCGTCAGGGCCAGTTTGCGTGCCGGGTGCGCTGGTGCAGGCTGCCAATAACAGGACTGGAAAGACTATCGCGGCTGCTCTGATCATTCCTCCCTCCCGGATGTGCCGACCTTTAGCAGGCTGCTGAAAAACACGTCTTCAGGTTTTCCTCGTCCTTTAAGGGCTCGCTTCACTCGCACCTCGCCGATGAGGAAAACCATTGAGACCCCTCATCGAAGAGGAGCGGACCGCAAGGTCCGCGTCTCGAAGGATAGGCCGCGTGACCTGGTTTTTCAGCAACCTGTTAGACCCTTACCCTGCCGGCCCTCTGCGACCGCCACCTTCGCCCTGGCGGCGGGACAGGAAGGCGAGGCGTTCGAACAGGGCGACATCCTGCTCGTTCTTCAGGAGGG
>CAYXQV010000087.1:0-7821 GCA_964467505.1 uncultured Hyphomonadaceae bacterium
GGGCGCGCAAGATGCGTGAATTTGATTTCATCCACCGTCATATCGCCCCGCTGGTCACGGCGCCCGGTGCAGCACGGCTGCTTGATGATGTCGCAATGCTCTCGCCGGTAACAGGACCGCGCATCGTGACGACCGACCTGCTGGTCGAGAATGTGCATTTCCTGGCGACAGACCCCCTGGAAACAGTTGCAAGGAAGCTGGTGCGGGTAAATGTCTCCGACATTCTTGCCAAGGGAGCGCGTCCGCATGAGGCGCTGTTGTCGGTCGTCTGGCCGCCTTCGTGCGGCGAGGCTGACGCAGCGGCATTCTCGCGCGGGTTGGGCGAGGATCTTGAACACTGGGGCATTTCGCTGATTGGCGGTGACACCACGGGGACGCCGGGGCCGCTTGTCCTGTCACTGACCCTGACGGGCCTTTGCGAGAGCGACGGGCCGGTACGCCGTTCGGGCGCTGCGGCAGGCGACCTGCTGTTTGTGACCGGGCAGATCGGTGCGGGCTGGCTGGGCCTGCGCGCGGCGAGGGGAGAGATCGATGCGCCGTCCATGCTGGAAGCCTACAGGGTGCCGCAATTGCCCTGCCTGGAGGTGGCCGGGCTCGTGGCGCGTCATGCGCGCGGTGCCATGGATGTCTCGGACGGCCTGCTCGGCGATGCGCTGAAGCTTGCCGCTGCGAGCCGTGCCGGGGTGGAGATCGCACTTGATCGTGTTCCCTTCGCGCAGACCGGAGCCTCTCTGGGTGCGCGCCTTTCGATGGCGACGGGCGGGGATGATTACCAGGTCCTGATGGCGGTTGCGCGCGAAGCCGAAGCCGCCCTGATGCGCGAAGCGGTGAGTTTGGGCATTGGGCTGGAACGAATCGGTGCGTTGGTGGCCGAACCTGGCCTGCGGGTGCGTGATGCGGGCCGACCTGTTGAATTGCCCGAAATGCTGAGCTTCGAACATCAAGGATAACAAGGTTTCGGCAATCGAAGCGAGGAGCGCTGCGGATTGCTTGACCTTTGTTCATTTGGCTGTGACAAACACGCAAGACTTCCCGGTCACGATGGGCTGACCCGGGCGGCGGGAAAACAACAAGGGGAGGGCACTTCATGGGCCTTTGGTACTGGATTGCGATGGCGGCGGGAGTCGCTTCGGTTTTGTATGGCTGGCTGCAGATCGGCTCGATCATGCGTGCGCCGGCTGGAGACAAGAGGATGCAGGAGATCGCCAAGGCGATCCAGGAGGGGGCAAACGCCTATCTGAACCGGCAATATACCACGATCGCCATTGTCGGTGCCGTGGTCCTTGTCATCCTGGCCATCCTGTTTCGCAGCTGGCATGTGCCGCTTGGCTTCCTGATCGGTGCTGTCCTGTCCGGGGCGGCAGGTTTTATCGGCATGCTGGTGTCGGTACGCGCCAATGTCCGCACGACCGAAGCGGCCCGTACAAGTCTCGGCGCCGGCCTCTCCATTGCGTTCAAGTCGGGCGCGATCACCGGAATGCTGGTGGTCGGGCTCGCCCTGCTGGGGATCGTCCTTTATTACGGTCTTCTTGTCGGCGTTGTGGGCTATGAGCCAAACGACCGTAACGTGATCGACGCGCTTGTCGCGCTCGGCTTCGGTGCCTCGCTCATTTCCATCTTTGCACGCCTTGGCGGCGGCATTTTCACCAAGGGCGCTGATGTCGGCGGCGACATGGTCGGCAAGGTCGAAGCTGGCATTCCCGAGGATGATCCGCGCAATCCCGCGACCATTGCCGACAATGTCGGTGATAATGTCGGTGATTGTGCCGGCATGGCAGCTGACCTGTTCGAGACCTATGCGGTGACCATCGTCGCGACCATGGTGCTGGGCGCAATCTACTTTGCCGGGCTTGGCTATCTCAGCGAGATCATGATGCTGCCGCTCGCCATCTGCGCGGTGTGTATCGTGGCCTCCATTGTCGGAACCTTTTTCGTGCGGCTCGGTCAGGGCTCTACCAACGTCATGGGCGCGCTCTACAAGGGGCTGCTGGCGACCGGGGTGATCTCCCTGGCACTGATCGCAGTGGTGATACAGGTGCTGTTGCCGAACGGCTTCGGGGAGCTTGACGGCGCTGGCGCAGCGCTGGGGCTTTTGGGTCAGGACGGGTCGGCCGCGAGCGTGACCGGGCTGGACCTGTTTCTCTGTGCGATTGCCGGTCTTGCGGTAACCGGGCTGATTGTCTGGATCACCGAATACTATACCGGCACGAATTATCGCCCGGTCCGCTCGGTGGCCCGGGCCTCGCTGTCGGGTCATGGCACGAATGTGATCCAGGGGCTTGCCGTGTCGCTGGAATCCACCGCACTGCCGGCGCTGACCATCATTGGCGGCATTTTGCTCACCTACAATCTTGCAGGCCTGTTCGGCATTGCGATTGCCACCACGGCGATGCTGGCGCTTGCCGGCATAATCGTTGCGCTCGACGCGTTCGGGCCGGTGACCGACAATGCCGGCGGCATCGCGGAGATGGCCGAGCTGCCGTCCGATGTGCGCGACACGACCGACACGCTGGATGCGGTTGGCAACACGACCAAGGCGGTGACCAAGGGCTATGCGATCGGCTCGGCCGGGCTCGGCGCACTGGTCTTGTTTGCGGCCTACACAGAGGACCTGAAATACTTCGCCACGCAGTCTGACGGTCTGCTGTCAGGGGTCGCGGTGAATTTCTCGCTGTCCAACCCTTATGTCGTGATCGGGCTGCTGTTCGGCGGCCTGCTGCCCAACCTGTTCAGCGGCATGTCGATGATGGCGGTTGGCCGGGCAGCGCAGGCTGTGGTCGATGAGGTGCGCCGCCAGTTCAAGGCCGATCCCGGGATCATGGAGGGCACCTCAAAGCCCGATTACGGACGCGCCGTGGACATGCTGACCAAGGCCGCCATCAAGGAGATGATGGTGCCATCCCTGCTGCCGGTGCTCTCGCCGATCGTCCTGTTCCTGGTGATCTGGCTGATCGGGGGCATCGCGGCGGCGCTTGCCTCAGTCGGTGCCATGCTTCTCGGCGTGATCGTCACCGGCCTGTTCATCGCCATATCGATGACGTCGGGCGGCGGCGCATGGGACAATGCCAAGAAGTTCATCGAGGACGGAAACCATGGCGGCAAGGGCTCTGAGGCCCACAAGGCTGCGGTGACCGGCGACACGGTGGGTGATCCTTACAAGGACACATCCGGCCCGGCGGTGAACCCGATGATCAAGATCACCAATATCGTCGCCCTGCTGATGCTGGCCGTCCTGGCCGGGGGGCACTAGGCACTTGCCTGGCAAGGTGAATGGAATAGCCCCGGAGCAGGCGCTTCGGGGCTTTCTGCCAGGCTTGGCCCAGTCAGGGAAAACCGACGATGATCACGACCGACCATGCGCGCACGATGGCGCGCTACAATCGCTGGCAGAACCGGTCGCTCATGCAAGCGGCCGAGAGCCTCCCACACGATCTGCTCACCGAGGAAAAGGGTGCCTTCTGGGGCTCGATCCTCAAGACGCTGAACCATATTCTCTGGGCTGACCGGATATGGATGGCGCGGTTTGAGGGACTGGAGCGACCACCCCTCTCGATGGCGGAGGGAAGTGTCGCTCATGAAACGCTGGCGGACTGGCGCGAGGTGCGTTCGGGCCTTGATGACCACATTGTTGAATGGTCGAAGCACGTCACCAATGATTGGCTGTCCGCCGAACTTGCATGGTTTTCAGGTGCCGCCGAAAGGGATATGCGGATGCCCTGCGGGCTGTGCGTGACGCATTTCTTCAATCACCAGACCCATCATCGCGGACAGGTCCATACGATGCTGACAGCTGCCGGTGTGTGCCCGGACGATACCGACCTGTTTCTCATGCCCGGTGATGCCTGAAGACGCGTTTTTTCGCCAGCCTGGCCTCAGCCGCCGGTCACCGACATGTGCCGGGGTAGGGCCGGCCCCTCTCCGGGCGTTTCGATACGAAAATCATGACGTTCGGGCTTGGCGCCCAGCGCACGGTTCAGGGCGGCATCGAGGCCGGCCTGCGGCGCGCGCCCGCGCAGCGCCTCGCGCAGGTCCACATGATCATCCTGGCCCAGGCACATATAGATGCGCCCGGTACAGGTGACGCGCATCCGGTTGCAGCCGGCGCAGAAATTATTGGTCAGCGGCGTGATGAAGCCGAGACGCCCGCCGGTCTCCTCGACCCGCACATAGCGCGAGGGCCCGCCAAGCGCATCGCGATCGGGCAGGTCGCTCAGCGTCCAGCGCGCCTCAAGGCGATCGCGCACCATTGTCAGCGGCAGATACTGGTCGAAACGGTCCTCGGACGTGTCACCCAGCGGCATCACCTCAATCAGCGTCATCTCATGGCCGCGCGCATGGGCCCATTCCACCATTACAGGAATCTCGTCGCCATTCTGGTGCTTCAGGGCGACGGTATTGATCTTGACCTGCAGGCCGGCCGCCGCTGCCGCTTCGATCCCGTCCATCACCTGCGCCAGATCACCGCGCCGCGTGATTTCCCGGAAACGCTCCGGATCGATGGAGTCGAGCGACACATTCACCCGGCGCACACCTGCCCTGAAAAGGTCTTCGGCATGATTGGCGAGGCGCGTGGCATTGGTTGTCAGCGTCAGCTCGTCAAGGCCGTTGCCGATCTGCTCGCCCAGCGCCTCGAACAGGGTCATGATGCCCTTTCGCACCAGCGGCTCGCCGCCTGTGATCCGGATCTTGCGCACACCGCGCGCAATGAAGGCGCGCGCCACAGTGTCCAGTTCCTCAAGCGTCAGCAGGTCGCGGCGCGGCAGGAAGCTCATATGTTCGGCCATGCAATATGTGCAGCGCAGGTCGCAGCGGTCTGTCACCGACAGGCGCAGATAGGTGATCTGCCGGCCGAAACGGTCGATCAGCGGGCGCTCGAAACCCTGAGTGTCAGGCATCAACGGCCTCCTTTTCGAGAATGGCAAGATCTTCAGGCGTGTCGACATCGCGCGCCTGTATCGCGCAAAGGGCAATTTCGCAGGTCCGGCCGAGGCGCCCGAACACCGCCCGGGCACCGCGATCACCTTCCAGCACTTGCAGGCGTTCGAACACTTGGCTGGCGAAGATTGCAGGCGGCAACAGGCCCTGCGGGCCGCGGCACATGGCGCCATCGCACGCGTCAATCGATGCAATCAGACACTCAAGCGTGGTATCGCTCACCATCGGCATGTCTGCCAGGCAGATCAGCAATGCCCGCGCACCCATGCTTTTCGCCGCCTGCGTTGCGCAAGCGACCGAACTGCCCTGTCCGGATGTGGCATGCGGGTTTTCGACCACCTGCCAGCCTGAGCGCGTCAGCAGGTCCGCGCGCGCATCCTCACCGGGCGCGACAACAGCCAGCCGGCACACCCCCTCGCGCCCCTGCAGCAGGCGTGCGGGCCGGGCCAGCAGCGGTGCGCCGAGAAACGGCGCCATGAGCTTGTCGGCCACGCCAAAGCGCCGGGAGGCTCCCGCTGCCAGCAGGGCGAGTGCGATGGGTCCCTGTGTCATGACAACTCGCCGGAATGATAGTCGCCGACGATTTCCGCAAGCACCGAGATCGCCAGCATCGAGGCATCGCGCATCGACGCGACAAGCCCGACCGGTCCGCGAATGCGCGCAATCTGCTGGTCGGGCACACCGCGCTCTCTCAGCGTTTCACAGCGGCGGGCATGGGTCGCACGGCTGCCAACAGCGCCGATATAGAAGGCCGGGCCGGCAAGGGCCGCTTCCAGCAAGGCCGGTTCCCAGTCGGGATCATGAAACATCAGCAGGAATGCGGTGTCGCGATCATCGCGCGCGGGCGCAATGGCGCCCGGTGTCTGGAGCCTGCGGGTTGCCACCGCGTGCAGGCCTTCCAGTTCGCCAAGGGCCGCATCGTCGGGCGACCAGACTTCCACGCCGATCCCCGCCGCAGATGCAATCTGCGCCAGGGCTGCAAGATCGCGCCCTCGGCCAGCAATGCGGAGCTGCAGTTTCGGGCGGTAATGAGCGATAAAGCTTCCGGCAGGCGCCGCATCCGGCTCATGCAGGCCGGTTTCGCTGAAGCCCAGCTGTGTGCGCTGGCGCGCCAGCAATGCCTCGGTCGCCTTCGCCACCAGGCGGGGATCAGGATCGGGAAGCACCAGCAGGTCGATCCGCCCGCCGCATGGCAACCGGATGTCGAGGAAGGGCGAGCCGCTGCCATAGACCAACCGGCGCGCGCGGCCCTCGCTGAGCGCATGGCCCGCCTGCAGGGCCACGTCTTCATCGATACAGCCCCCGGAAACATAGCCACAGCGCGCCGCATCCTCGCCCACAGCCATGAGGGCGCCGGGTGCGCGCACCGCGCCGCCTTGCGTGCCGGTGACAACGACAAGCGCACAGGGCCTTCCCTGCGCATGCCGCAGGGCCGCAAAGCTCAGCGCATCGAGGGGATGCTCACCAGGCTGGATATGGGGGGCGCGCTCCATATCCCGATATAAACGCATGATGATAACGGCGCCAAGTCGCTTGATCGAAAGTTCAGAGAAACGGGCATCGATTGCGCACGCAGACTTGCGTCAGCAGAAGCGATATCGTGCGCCGGGCCGATATGTGCTGGAGGTGCGGGATTAATCGCAGTTGCGCGGATTTGCCAGTGCACCAAACTCGCAAAGTGCTGCTTTGCTTGCGCGCTCTGCAGCCTCGCCAACCTGCCGGTAAAGCGCGAGGATCAGCCGACCGGTCGGTGACAGGGCAGCGCCGCCGCGCTCATGTCCGCCATGGCGCGTGATCACAAGGGCCTCGTTAAAGGCGCCGTTGAGCTCGTCGACAAGCCGCTTCGCCTTGGGATAGGACAGCCCCAGCGCGCGTGCGCTGGCCGCAAGGCTGCCATGGGCATCGATTGCTTCGAGCAGGTCGGCCTTTCCAGGCCCCAGGCGCGCTCCGCCCGGCAGGTCGATCCGCAGGCTCAGTCTTGCGCGGTTCACGTCAGCCATGGCTTTCCTCATGCGTTTCGCCAGCCGACAAGCGCCAGCCATTCCCAGATCAGCCGCGCCGCCACGTAAAGGATCAGGATCGCGGTCAGGCGTTTCACCCATCCCGGCTCCAGGCCCCGCGTTGCGGCCCAGGACCCGATCTGTCCGCCAACAAACACCACGAGCGGCAGCATCCAGTAATCGAGTGCCGTTGCCAGGATCGAAAGGTCCTGGAGTTTTGCCACCTGCCCCGACAGGCCAGCAAGCGAACTGACAAGAATGAAGAGGCTGCAACCTGCAGCAATCTCACGTGGCGTTCCCCAGCGCAGAAAATAAAGCACCGGCGCCAGGAAAATGCCACCGCCAATGCCGACGAGCCCGGCAAGCAGGCCAATCGCCCCCCCCACAGGCAAGGCGGACCAGACAGAGCCTGCGCGTGCGTCACCGGTTGTCTCACCCGCGCCCGGCTGTAGGGCGAGACGCACGCCCGACGCCAGCAGCGCCGCACCCAGCAGGCCGACAAACAGGGTTTCGGAAACAGGTGTGCGCCCGCCCAGCCAGGCCGCCGGAATGGCTGCGGCGAGAAAAGGTGCGATGGCTCGAAACTTCAGGAACCGGCCGCTTGAAAACCGCCATACCCCTCCGCTCACGACGACGATATTGCAGGTCAGCGCGATTGCCGGAAGGATGCGGTAGTCCGTCCCGTTCAGGACAAGAAGTGCGTTGTATGTCGAACCTCCGCCAAAACCGACAGCTGCATACAAGACTGCCGTGATAAAGAACAAGGCGGCGAGAAGTGCTAAATGCATTGACGGTTCCGCACTCCTGCGCGGCCGGCGCTGTGACTTCGCCTGTTCAACATGAAAACGCCCGCATTAGAAGTCCTGAAAGGCTGCTGAAAAACCAG
>CAYXQV010000087.1:7921-9714 GCA_964467505.1 uncultured Hyphomonadaceae bacterium
TTGCCAAACAGGCCTCCAAGCGCGTTGCGCGCGGCCTCCTCGGCAGCACCCCGGATCACGTCTTCCGGCTCGGCAGGTGTCGCCGCGCGCGCGGCAGGCTCATCGGTCGGCGGATCGGCAACTTCGCCCTGTGATCCCGCCGGCGTCGCTTCGCCCGTCGAGCTTGCTGGCTCTTCCACTTTGGGTTTTGCCGGAACACCCAGAATTTCACCAAGGATACTGCCGGCAATATCGCCGCCGATCTCATTGCGGATCTCATCGCGCGCGCGGTTTGTCAGATCCTCGCGCAGCATGCGCTGGACCAGCTGGGTGTCCGGTGCCAGGCCGGGCGACAACCAGTCCCCACGAATGCGGAACGGGATTGGCACGCCATTGAGTTCCAGCGCGCTTCCGTCGCCCTGTCCGCTGGTGTCGAGCCGGGGGACGATACCGACATCCAGCGTGCGCGCGCCAAGATCGATCTGGCCGCTGCCTTCGAGTGTGAGGAGGGGATTGGCGAGCCGGAAATCCTTCAGTTCGGCGATGCCTCCATCAAGACTGAGCCCGGCCACCAGATTGGTGAAATCGGTCTCCGCCTGCGGCGACAATGCAAGCTGGAGCGAGCCATCGGCCAGCGCACGCACAATGTCCTCACGCGAGCGGACAAGCTGGCCGATATTGATCCCCTTCAGCATCCCGTCGGCAATATTGGCAGACATCTCGCCTGAAAGATCGGAAACCAGCGCCTTTAGGCTCGCCCCGGAGGCGCTGACATCAATTTTCAGGTCGCCCGTGCCGGTCAGTGAATCGAGGCCAGCAAGGACATTCAGCGCATCCGACAGCGCGATCGGACTTCCGGAGATATCAAGCTCCATGCGCGCCAGCGCGCCCGATGCGTCCAGCCCCAGCTGCCCGCTCCATGCCCCGCCAAAGGCGCGCGCGGAACGAATGTCCGCGGTCAGGCGACCGGCCTTCAGCTGCGCAGCAAGATCGGCATCATCGAGGCGGACATCACCGAGGATCAGCGTCCCGGCCTTGAGCTGCATATCGGCATCGAACGCCCTCAGGCCCTCAAGATCCAGCGGTTCATCGCTCCAGCCCTCGCTCGCTTCGCCCTCGCCGAGAAACGGCGTCAGGTCCACCCTGTCTGTGGCAAGATCGGCGGTCAGTTTGGCGCGCTCCCCGCGCAGGTCTGCACCGACCCTGCCGGACACCGCGATCTCGTCGAGTTCGCCGGAAAGATCGGCCAGTTCAACAGTCTCGAGCGTGCCGCTGGCGGCGCCCTCCAGGCTGAAGCTCTCAAGGGTTTCGCCCGGCGCCAGTTCGACATCAAACGCGTCGAGAAGCTGGCGCAACCTGTCACTGCGCGCACTGAGCATCCCGTCAATCGCCCCCTTTCCCGCCATCGACAGGGCGCCGTCAAAGCCGGCATCGAGCAGGTCGCCCTTATGGCGCAGGCGCGCGCCGGTGACCGACAGTGCGTCTACCGGACCGGAGAGCTGCCCGCTGAATTCCAGGCGTGACAGCGCCTCGCCGCCAGGCGCCTCGATGGCAAACGCCGTCAGCAGCGCCGCGAGGTCGCCTGTCTCGAATGTCAGTGCACCCTCAACGCCCGGCGACTGCGAAACGGTCACTTTCCCCTGATAGGCTGCATCAAACAGACCGGAATCGACATCGAGCCGCGAAAAGCCCAGCGCGAGATTGTCGAGGCTGCCAGCGGCTGTCCCTTCCGCGCGGATGCGCTCTAGCGGCGAAAGATCGATACCGGGATCGACGCCGGCAAGGCTGGCAAGGCCCGCCAGGTCGCGGGCATC
>CAYXQV010000088.1:0-9669 GCA_964467505.1 uncultured Hyphomonadaceae bacterium
GTGAGGACTTCATGAAGCGCGCCAAGCAGTGGCAGGCCCTGAAGGCTGACAACCGGTTTGCGCAGATCACCTGGCCAGAGGAATGGGGCGGGCGCGGCGGCAGTGCCATGCAGAATGTCATCTGGGGCCAGGAGGAAGCCAGTTTCGACGCACCAACCGGCCCGTTCGCCATCGGGCTCGGCATGTGCATCCCGACAGTCATCGCTTTCGGCTCGGAGACCCACAAGCAGCGCTATGTGAAGAAGGCGCTGCGCGGCGAGGAGGTCTGGTGCCAGCTCTTCTCCGAACCGGCAGCCGGCTCCGATGTGGCCGGGGTGAAGACCCGCGCGGTGAAGGATGGCGATGACTGGGTGATCAATGGCCAGAAGGTCTGGACATCTGGCGCGCACTATTCCGATTACGGCATATTGTTGGTGCGCACCGACCCGAAAGCGCCCAAGCACAAGGGGCTGACCATGTTCATCGTGGACATGAAGCAGGCCGGCGTCGAGGCACGCCCGATCCATCAGGCCTCCGGCGGGCGCGAGTTCAACGAAGTGTATTTCACCGATGTGCGCATTCCAGACTCAGACCGCCTCGGCGAGGTCGGTCAGGGCTGGAAGGTTGCGATCGTGACATTGATGAATGAGCGGCTCGCGGTTGGCGGCTCGCCCGGCCCCGACTGGGCGGAAGTCATGGACTATGCGCGCGAGGTCGGCACACTTGCCGACACGGATTTCCGCCAGACGCTTGCGGACTGGTATGTTGCCGCGCAGGGCTACAAGCTGACCAAGTTCCGTACCCAGACTGCGCTTTCACGCGGCGAGACGCCGGGCCCGGAAAACTCCATTGGCAAGATCATCACCGCCAACCAGCTGCAGGATATCTGCAACAGCGCGATCGAGATGCAGGGCCATTATGGCCTGATGACGGACGAGGACCGCATGCCCGCCGACGCGCTGTTCCAGCAGAGCTTCATGTGGGCGCCGGGCCTGCGCATTGCCGGGGGCACCGATGAAATCCTGAAGAATATCATCGCCGAACGTGTGCTCGGCCTTCCCCAGGATGTGCGCGTCGACAAGACAGTTCCGTTTGATGAGCTCAAACAGGGTTAAGGCCTGGAAAACTGCCGCAAAATGAAAGCCCCGGCCGTCAACGACAACCGGGGCTTTCTTCATGCAGCCACTTGCGAGGCGAAAGCCACCCGCGCTCAGGGGATCTTCTGCAGGATCGAGACAAGCCGTTTTGCGCCCGGGCCGAACACGGTGTCGGAGAAATGGGCCGAGGCGGCGCGCTTCACCACTTCTGTGCGCGTGGGATAGGGCGAAATGAAATTGGTCAGGTCCTTCACCTTCAGCCCGTTCGACATGGCCAGGGCGATCATCTGGATAATGTCGCCAGCCCCCTCCCCCACGATCGAGGCGCCCAGCAGCCGCCCCTTGCGAATGACCAGCCTTGCTTCGCCGAGCGTGTGATTCTCGGCAATGGCGCGGTCATTCTCCTCGAAAGCGAAATGCGAGGTCGAGACGCCGTCGCCATGCTTCTCGCGTGCCTCGGCCAGCGTCAGGCCGATCTGTGCGACCTCGGGGCTGGTATAGGTCACCGCCGGCAGAGGCAGGCTGGACCCTTTGGCCGCCGGCGACTTGAACAGGGCCCGGCGCACGAACACCGACGCATGCCAGCCGGCAAGATGGGTGAACTGGCCCTCGCCCGCCGCATCGCCAAGCGCCCAGACCTTTCCATTGGACGTGGAGCGCAACGTATCGCGCACCTTGATACCGGCGCGGTCGTAATCGACGTCGCCAGCTTCCAGGTCCAGCCCCTCAAGCACCGGGCGGCGACCCACCGCGACGAGAAGATGACTGCCGCAAATCGATGCGGCGCCAGCTTGTGATTCGGTATGGACGGTGATTTTCCCGCCCTGGCCAGTCACCCTCACGGCCTTGTGGCCCTGATGAATTTCGACCCCTTCACGGCTCAGGGCGTCGGCCACGATCTGCGCGTGTGATGCATCGGCGCGCGCCAGCACCCGGTCCATCTCGATCACGCTGACCCTTGACCCCAGCCGGCTGAAGGCTTGCGCCATTTCCATGCCGATCGGCCCGCCGCCAAGGATGACCAGGTGCGCGGGCAGCTGGTCAATCTCGAAAATCGTCTCATTCGTCAGGTATGGCACGCTCGCAAGTCCCTCGACCGGCGGCACGAAAGCGCTGCTGCCCGTGGCGATGATAATGCGCCGTGCACGCGTCCTTGATGTCTCGGACACGATGGTCTTCGGATCGGCGAATTTCGCATGTTCACGAATGACGGTCACGCCGAGACCCTCGAAGCGCTCCTGGCTGTCGACCGGGGCGATGGTGTCGATGGCGCGGCGAACATGTGCCTTGACGGCGTCCCAGTCGGTCGAGGGCTCACCGGCACGGATGCCATATGCGCCGGCCTCACGCACGGCCTGAGCCTGTCTGGCGGCATAAAGCAGCGCCTTGGACGGCACGCAGCCATAATTCAGGCAGTCCCCGCCCATCTCGCCCTTTTCGTAAAGCACGACATCAAGCCCCAGCATGGCCGCACCGGCAGCTGCCGAAAGCCCCGCCGATCCGGCGCCGATGACGACGAGATCGGCTTTCAGTTCCCGCATTCCGGATGTGGGATCACGCTGCGCAGCGCTGCCATCGCCCGTGATCTCAAGGGAAGTTTCGCCGGCCCCGCGCGCGTGGGCGCCGATCCTGGCATTGGCGGTATCGGCTTCGGTCATTCTGCGGCCCCTTCCAGCTTTGTCGCCGCATCCTTGCGGAAAAATCTCTTATAGGCGACCGGAATGAGCGCGAGCACGACAAGGCCCGCGATCGGGAGGATGATTTCCGGCTTCAGCAAAACACCGGTCAGGGTCGGACGCTCGCCCGCTTCGAACACCGAGTCGATGCCATTGCCGATCGACACATAGACGAATGTTGCAGGGATGATGCCGAGAAAGGTCGCCAGCACATAATCGCGCAGCTTCACACCCAGCACGCCAGGCACGATATTCAACGCCCAGAAGGGAAAGGCCGGGATCAGTCTCAGCGTAAAGAGATACGAGAAGGCATCGTCGCGAAAGCCCTCTTCGAGCTTCTTGATGAAACCCCCGGCCTTCGAGCGCAAGAGGTCTCCAAGCGCTGTGCGCGTGGCCAGGAAGATAACCGTTGCACCTGCGGTTGCCCCGATCACGACAGCTGCGGTGCCGAGCCAAAGGCCGAACAGGAAACCGCCAAAGATTGTCAGGATCGATGCGCCGGGAAAGCTGATCGACACGACTGCTGCATAGACGAGCATGAAGGCGGCGAGCGCTAGGACAAGATTGCCCTCGACATAGGCGCGCAGGGTGTCGCGATGTTCCTCGAGCGCTGCGAGCGAGAAATACTCATTCAGGCCGCTCGCAAAGAAGGCCACCAGCGCTGCAAGGATGACCAGCGGCGCTGCCAGCCTGCGCAGCCAGCCTTTCCACCCGGCAGCGGGCGCGGGCGGTGTCCCGGAGCCGGGCTCACCGGCCGGGGCAACTGTCTCAGGATTGCTGTCGGCCATGGTCTAGCCCTCCACATCATTGAGCGACCAGTCATACTGGTGGCCGCGAATTCGCACATCACCGCCAAGTGCCGCGCTGAGCTCCTCGTCGGCATATTCGCGCAGATGCGCAATCACACCCGTGTCAGAGCCTCCGAAATCCTCGCGGAACCATTTATAGATCCGCGACACTTTAAGCGTTCCGTCGTCGCGCACGATAACCCCGCGCGGGTGATTGACATAATCGCGGGCCGCCACGTCGAGATCGGCGTCAAGACTTTCGGCCTGCCAGGCCTCCTCCAGCAGGTTTGGGCATCCGATCGAGGCGCAATTGACCGCATAATGCACGCGCGGGTCATTCCATTGAGCCCGCAGGACATCATGTTCGATCCCGTCAAGCGAGATCTCGGCGCCGTCGGCAACCACGGTGACCTCCTTCCAGGGGCCCGTGAACAGGTAACCATCCCGGATCGAGCCGACCGGGTAGCGTTCGATGATGTGCCGGACAGTCACGGCATTGTACAGATTGGCCCAGGCGGCAAATGCCTCGTCCCGCGTCAGAGCGTCGAAATCGAGCGTTGCAAAGCTATCGATATAGGCTTGCAGCGCCGCGCGATCTTCAGGAGCGCCCTTCAGCGCGCCATAATCGAACCGGTTCACACCATCGCGCGCTGGCCGGACATATTCCTGCAGCAGGTCTGTCCAGGCCGCATGTTGCGTCTGTTCGGCTCCGTCCTGGCCTGCCGGACTTGCCGGTCGCGCGGCTGCGGCGCTGGCGAGGATGAGCGCTGCCGCGCCAACCGCCAGCCAAGTTTTGATCGCCATGCAATGTCTCCTGTTTTCCTGAACAGCATATAACGGCCCCGCGTCCCAGCTCCACCCTGTGGCCACGCCTCACTTCATCAAGACGCCGTGAGCACTGCGAGAGCCTTGACGCGGGCACCTGCATGGCTGTATTGCCTGCGTCTTTCCGCAAGGGTTCATCCAGACAAGAAGGCGAAAGCCCGATGAAACGCACATTTCAGCCCAGCCGACTGAAGCGCGCCCGCACGCACGGCTTTCGCTCGCGCATGTCCGACAGGAACGGTCGCAAGGTCCTGGCCCGCCGCCGCGCCAAGGGTCGCAAGCGCCTGTCGGCCTGAACACCACCCCAGAGGTTCGCCGCCTGAGAACGCGTGCGCAGTTTCTGCGCGCGCGTGACGGTATGAGTGAGCGAAGAAAAAGTGTGGTCGTCCAGGCACGCGCCCGCAAGCAGCCTGATGGCGACTGGATTGGCGAGGGGTTTACCGCTACGAAACGGATCGGAAATGCCGTGATCCGCAACCGCGCCAAACGCCGGATGCGGGCAGCCTCGCGTGAATTGCTGGCGACATATGGCAGGCCGGGATGTGACTATGTCTTCATCGGTCGCCACAACACTGCGACCATTGGCTGGATGCGTTTGCTTGACGACATGAAAAGCGCACTGATAAGCCTCAGCGTCCGCCTGGAGGAGAGCACCGGGCACCCCTGCAATCCTTCACCGTCAGAGCACAGCTGAATGCCGCCCAACCAGCCCGATCCCGACCAGACGAGAAATCTCATTCTCGCAATGATCCTGATGATGGGCTTCCTGTTTGCCTATCAGACATTTGTCGTCGCACCCCAGCAGGAGGCCCGCCGCCAGGCACAACAGGAGCAGGAACTGGCCGAGGCCGCCCGGCAAGCCGAGACCGGCAGCGTGGCCGAGCCCTCCACGCCGGTGATCGCGCCCAGCGTTGGCGAAGCGCTCCAGGCCAGTGAGCGCATCGCCTTTGACGGGGGCGGCGTCGACGGCTCGATCAACCTGACCGGCGCGCGTCTCGATGACCTCAACCTCAAGCGCCACTTCGTGACCGTCGAGCGCGAGGATGAGTTGCGCCTGCTGCGCCCGGAAAACAGCGTCAATGGCTATTATGCGACCTATGGCTGGCTGCCCGAACAGGGCCGCCCGGTGATCGGCGTGAACACGCAATGGCGCCAGGAAGGCCTGGGACAATTGTCGCCATCAAACCCGGTCACGCTGGTCGCCGAACGCGGCGAGCTGACTTTCCGGCGCACCATCGCACTCGATGACGACTACATGTTCACCTTCACCGACACGATCGTGAATACATCCAGCGAGGCGCGCAGCCTGATACCCTTCGGGGTCGTGCGCCGGCATGGCGACTACAAGGACTTCCTCGACACCACGGACCCGGGGGCGGCGGGACTCACCGCCATTGTCCATCTCGGCCTGATCGGCGTGCTCGACCGGGAGCTGAAGCTGCGCAAATACAAGCCGCTATCGCAGGAAAAGGGCCTGAAGGGCGACACCTCGGCCGACAGTGCCGGCTGGATCGGGTTTACCGACAAATACTGGATGACCGCGCTCATTCCGCGCCAGGGCGAAGGCTTCAACACCGAGTTCAACCTTCGCGAGCGCGCCGGTGAGCCACTCTACGAGCTTCTGACACAAGGTACGGCGGTGTCCGTCCCGCCGGGCGGCGAGATCGCGATCGAACATCGCATCTTTGCCGGTGCAAAACGGCTGGAAGTGCTTCGCGGTTACGAAGAAGGCCTCGGCCTGCCGCGCTTCACCGACGCGATCGACTGGGGCATGTTCTGGTTCCTGACCAAGCCCTTCTTCCAGGTCCTGTTGTGGCTGGAGGGCATGATCGGCAATTTCGGCCTGGCGATCCTGGCCTTCACCGTCCTGGTAAAGATACCGCTGATACCGCTCTACAACCAGAGCTACAAGTCGATGGCCAAGATGAAGCTGCTGGCCGAGCCGATGAAGGAGATCCAGGAGAAGTTCAAGGATGACCCGCAGCAGCGCCAGCAGGAGATCATGAAGCTCTACCAGCGCGAAAAAGCCAACCCTATAGCCGGCTGTGTGCCCATCCTGGCGACGATCCCGATCTTCTACGCGCTCTACAAGACGCTGTTTGTCACGCTGGAAATGCGCCACGAACCATTTGCCTATCTCAAGGACCTTTCCGCGCCTGACCCCACGGCCATCGGCAACCTGTTCGGCCTGCTGCCCTGGGCCGCCAGCGACGTGAAGGCTGTCCCGATCCTTGGAATCATCATCGGCATCGGCGTGCTGCCCATCCTCTATGGTGTCACCATGGCCGCGCTGCAGTCGCTTTCACCGCCGCCGCCCGACCCGACACAGCGCATGATCATGATGGCCCTGCCGGTGGTCCTGACCTTCGTCTTTGGCGGCTTTGCTGCGGGCTTGGTGCTCTACTGGGTCTGGAACAATGTGCTTTCGCTGATCCAGCAATATTTCATCATGCGACGCAATGGCGTGGAGACGCAGTTCGACAAGATGATCGCCTGGCTGCGGGGCAAGCGCGGGAGCAAGCCTGCGGAATGACCACAGATGCCTCCTCGGCCGACGCCATCGAAGCGGGACGCAAACTGTTTGCAGGCCCGGTAGACTTCGTTCTCGGCGTCGCCGGCCTTGGCCAGCTGCCAGATGCCGACCGGGCCGAAGTGGCCTTTGCCGGGCGCTCCAATGTCGGGAAATCCTCCCTTGTCAACGCGCTGACCGGACGCAAGACGCTGGCGCGCATCTCCGCAGCCCCGGGCAAGACCCGCGAGCTCAATTATTTCGATCTCGGGCCGGGCCAGCTCTTTCTCGTCGACCTGCCCGGCTTTGGTTATGCCAAGGTCTCGCGGACCCAGGCAGAGCGCTGGATGGAACTGACACGCACCTATCTGCGCGGGCGCTCCAATCTGCGCCGCGTGTTCCTGCTGATCGACAGCCGGCGCGCCATCATGCCGGCCGATGCAGAGGTGATGGACATGCTCGACCGGGCCGCTGTGAATTACCAGGTCGTGCTGACCAAGACCGACAAGGTCAAGCCGAGCGCGCTTGAGGGGCTGGCCCGCCAGATCGAAGCGACATTGAAGACGCGCCCGGCGGCCCATCCCGAAGTGCGGCCCACATCCGCGATCAAGGGCTTCGGAATTGCCGACTTGCGCGCTGACATTGCGGCGCTGGCCGCGTAACATGATTGTCGCAGACCAGCGCTAAACCTTGCTCAGGTTCATAGATTGGGGAGACCTGCCATGCTGCGTGCCAGCCTGACCTTTTCTGCATTTGCCGGCCTGCTTGTCGCCTGCAGTGCCCCCGAAGACGGGGCGGGCATGCGCGGTGCGCCAGATGCGCCGGCCGAGGCGCCGGCGGCCACCCGCACCGTGTGGAGCTTTGACGCGCATGCGCCCGGCCTTCGCGCACGCTCGTGTCCAGACACAGTAAGCTTTGCGCGCGCCACCCGTTTCGAACTCTCGGCCACCGCGATCGAGTTTGCCCCGCAGCCACTGGCCAGCGAGCGGCTCTCCGGCCTTTCCTATGCGGGCGGCTGGCACCTGACCAGCGACTGGGAAGGTTTCGGCGGGCTTTCCGGCCTTGCTGTCATGCGCGCGGGCAACCTGCTCGCAGTCTCCGACCAGGGCAATTTCGTCTGGATCGCAATGGAGGATGGCAAACCGGCCGGCAGCGGTCATCATGCGGCCATGCGCGATGAAAACGGCAATGAGGTCAGCGGCAAGTCTCGCCAGGATGCTGAAGGGCTTGCCCTGCGCGACGGGCTCGCCCTGGTCAGCTTCGAACGCGACCATCGTATCCTCGCCTTTGATCTTGAGGGGTGCGGGGCCAATGCACGCGGCGCGGTGCTGACCGGCGTGCCTTCGCAACCGGAGGGAATGGCGCGCATGATGGAGCCGAATGGCGGGCTTGAAGGGCTTGCGCTGAGCCATGAGGGCCATCTTGTGGCAGCGTCGGAAACCCCCGACAATGGCGTGCCGACGGGTGCCGCCTTTGTCGATGACAGCGGGGCCGGCAGCCTGCGCCTGTCGCACCGCCTTGCCGCACAAGGCCCCCTGCGCGCGACCGGGCTGGATTTTCTCGGCGATGACCTGCTCACGGTGCACCGCCATTATGACCGCCAGAGCGGCAACACGATCAATCTCACCCGCACACCGATTGGCGAGGGCTTCAGCGTCGGTGAAAGCGACCTGCTCGCCCGTCTCGATGCCCGGACCGTCGTCGACAATTTCGAGGCCGTCGCCAGTGCACCTCTCGCAGACGGAGCCACGCGGATCTACCTGCTTTCAGATGACAATTTCAACAATTCACAGCGAACATTGCTTCTCGCATTCGATCTTGCACAGTGACCTTATCAACCCGGCGCGAATGCACTATCTTTAGCGTCAGCAAGGGCTGCCGCGTTCGGGCGGACCATTTAACTCCGGCGACCTTATTCATCGTCAGGGAGCTGGCAATCTGGCCGGGATCGTGGTCCCGGCTCACCTGGCACCCACCTGGTTAGCCAGGTCGACGGGAGTGAATTTCACCCCCGGCGCAGGTGGTTCTTGCGTTTCCTCCGCCTGCAGGGGCGATTGCTCAGATTTCGCCTGCAATGTCTCGCACTTTCAGGAGAGCCCGGCATGGACAAAGGCCACGAAAAGGCCCGCCTGCGGGAACAGATGCGCATCCTGCGCGAGGAAGCCGCAGCGCGTGATCCCGATGCCGGCGAGCGGCTGGCCGAGGCCTTTCCGATGAAGCTGCTGGAGCGTTATGGCCCCGATGTCGCTGGCTATGTGGCGATCGGCAGCGAGATCGATCCCGAGCCACTCATGGCGAAACTGGCCCGGACGGGCGCCGAGCTCAGCCTGCCACGTGTCGAACCGGACAACACAATCAGTTTTCGCCGCTGGAGCTTTGGTGAGCCCCTGGAAGAAGGTGCATTCTCGCTCAGGGAGCCTTCCTGCGATGCGCCGCTTGCCACTCCGACACTGGTGCTGACCCCGCTGCTGGCCTTTGACCGCGCCGGCAACAGGCTGGGCTATGGCAAGGGCCACTATGACCGGACAATTTCCCGCCTGCGCGAGACGGGCCGCGTCTTTGCCTGCGCCCTGGCCCATGGCGCGCAGATGCTGGACGCCCTTCCTGCCGAGGCTCATGATCAGCCGCTTGACTGGGCGGTCACGCCAGACGGATCGATACCGTTGTTCATGATGCGCAATCTCGAAACCCTTGCCGGCCGGCGCGGCGGTGACGGTTGAACACTTCTCCCCCTTTGCAATTTCAGGGAAATTACCGCCGGACATCCAAGCTTCTTTCACCCAAAATGTGCATGC
>CAYXQV010000089.1:0-2695 GCA_964467505.1 uncultured Hyphomonadaceae bacterium
AGATGCGCATGATTACCGCTATTTTCCCGATCCGGACCTGCTGCCTCTGGTGCTGCAGCCGGGCTATGTCGATGCGATCCGCGCCGACCTGCCGGAACTGCCGGATGAGAAAAAGAGAAGATTTAGAGAAAAGTATCTGATTGGCAATCGAGAATACCTCAATCCTCTAACTAGTGATATCAATTTCTCAAATATATTTGAGAATCAATTTGTTCTTTTGATGAAGTCAAGGAATTGGCCCGACGATCGCCTTTTAGCAGCAATACTGGCTTCTTTGTCGACGAAAGGTTCCGAAGCTTCGGAAGTGTACAAAAGTGTTGGGGAGCATAGCTTGTCAGAATTTCTAAGTGAAAACCCCGATTTCGATTTCGAGTCATATGCGTCAAGCTATGCGGCTGACGCTGAGAGTGTTGCTGGCCTGCTCTGTGTAAGGGTTCGGGGTGCAGCCTCGAAACTGGGTGTAGACCCAGTAGAACTGGCGGGGCGACTTCAAGTGTGGCAACTATCACAGCTTCTCAGAGACGAGGTTATTTCTAGCAGGATCGCAAACGATGTGTTCGAAAAGATGATCGAAACCGGTGAAGCCCCGGGCGATATCGTCGAACGCGAGGGCCTGAAACAGGTCACCGATACCGGCGCAATCGAGAAAGTCATCGACAAGATCATCGCCGCCAATCCCGAGCAGGCCGCCAGCGTGAAGGAAAAGCCCAAGGCGATGGGCTGGTTCGTCGGCCAGGTGATGAAGGAAATGGGCGGCAAGGCCAACCCGAAAGCGGTCAACGAGATTTTGCGCGCGAAGCTGGGCCTGTAAGCGGCTTTCTGAAAAACGCAAAGGGACTGTTTCTGAAACGACCCCGGACATCCGACTGTCCCGGGCCTGACCCGGGATCTGCCTGTTTCCGGCCCGCACGCGAGAGACCCCGGATCAGGTCCGGGGTGGTCGGGATGGGAAGGACTGTCTTCAAATAGACGATGAAAACCTGAAGACGCGTCTCCCAGCAACCCGTCAGGCTGGCGGTGCACCGATCACACGCACATCCACGCTTGATTCGCGTCCGGCGGGATCGACGGCTGTCACACGGTAATAGCCGGCCTTGTCAGGCGCCCATACCGGCGCGCCGGCATCGTCAAGGCTGCACGCCATGCCATCGACATACCAGCGCAGCACCCCCTCACCGCGTCCGGCCAGCACGAATGCGCGCGGCGCGCGCCCGTTCACCGTTCCGGCCCACAGCTCGGCATCCGCCGGCGGGAACAGGATTTCCGGCGACGCATCGGTCTCGCTGAAGCGCGCAAGTGCGTCGCTGGCTGTCCTGTCCGGCCTGTCAGTGAGATGCGCGCCCGCCGCCCCGCCGCTGCCAAGATGATGCGCGGCGCGGTCGGCCACCTCGAAGAGGATCGGCAAGGCCGCCTTGCGCCCGGTCTCGCCCGGCCTGGGCGCCCCGTCAGCGCGCCCGACCCAGACGATGATGGCAAGATCGCCCGAAACGCCCGCGGCCCATGCATCCCGGAACCCGTAGGACGTGCCGGTCTTGAAGGCGATTTGCGGCGCGCCAGCCGTCAGCCGGGCCGGCATGCGCCCCGACGGGCTCGGCGCGTTGCGCAGGATTTCCAGCACTTTCGCGGCGCTTTCGGCCCCCAGCAGCCTGTGGCCACCGGAGCTGCGGCTCGCCGCCTCCATCCCCGCCTGCCAGACCAGTGGCCGGGCCTGGCCACCATCGCCAAGTGCCGCATAAAGCAGGCCGAGCTCGCGCGCGGTCAGCCCCGCACCGCCCAGAGCCACCGCCAGCCCGGGATTGCTCTGCGCACCGCCATGGACGCGAGGCGCAGCGCCGGCAAGCGCCAACTGCGCGACAAAGCGCTCAGGCCCGACCTGCGCAAGCGCAAGCACGGCCGGCACATTGAGGCTGTGCTGAAGCGCCTCGGCAATCGTCACATCGCCGCGGAAACTGCGGTCGAAATTCTCCGGCTGGTAAGCATCGAACCGTTTCGGCAGGTCTCCGATCATTGTTGTCGGGGTGGCAATCGCATCATCAAACGCCATCGCATAGATGAAGGGTTTCAGTGTCGAGCCGGGAGAGCGGGCCTTGTCGGTCAGGTCAATCCAGCCGCCCGGCCGCTCGCGTCCTGCCGATCCGACGATCGCGCGCACGGCCCGGCTGGGAATGTCGATCACCAGCATCGCGACCTGTACCTGCGGGGCCATGGCCGAGGCACGCCGCGCGGCAATGCGTTCAAGCTCGCCCTGCAGCGGGCCATCGATGCTGGTGCGCACATCGCCCGGCCCGGCGCGTCGGCGGGCCTCGGCTGCGCCATGCCAGGCACGGGCGGGAAACGCAAGGCGCTCCTGCGGCAATGGCGCATCAACGACCTGTGCTGCGCGCGCCTTTCCGAACACGTCCTCGCGCGAAAGCTTGGCCGCGATTTCGGCGCGCCCAGCCCGTGCGCCCTGTGGTCGGCGGTCGGGCCGGCGCATTTCGGGACTTTGCGGCAGGGCGATCAGCAGGGCGATCTCTTCATCGCTCAGCCGATCGGCTTCATGGCCGAACCAGGTCCAGGCGGCCGCGCGCACCCCTTCCACATTGCCCCCATAAGGGGCGAGTGTGAGATAAAGCTCGAGGATTTCGCGCTTGCTGAGGCGGGCTTCGATCTGGTGGGCGCGGACCATTTCGACCAGCTTGGCGCCCAGTGTGCG
>CAYXQV010000089.1:2795-4719 GCA_964467505.1 uncultured Hyphomonadaceae bacterium
AGCGCCAGCGCGCCGCTGGCAAGCCTGCGCCAGCGAAGCGACCTTGCCAGCCACCCGGTCACGGCTTGCCGCCTGCACCCCCTTCACGCGGGGTGATGTTGACGCGCCCGGCCGCTGAGCGGGCATTGACCTCGGGCCGGTACATGTCCTCGGCAACCACCCCGGGTATCGCGAAACTGCCCGGTGTCACCGCGCGCACGACGTAGGCGAGACGGGCGGGTTTATCCAGCAGGTCGATGGCGGACACGAAACGGTCGTCGCGTGCCTGCGCCGTCTTGCTGGACGAAATTTCGCCAATCCAGGCAAAGGCGCCATCATCGGCATTCTCGCGATCACCATCAGCCGGGCGCAATATGGTCTCGATCTCGAAGCCAGCGGGCAACAGGTCGGCCACGATGACCGGATTGAGGCGCTTTTCTTTCGGGAAAAGCTCGATCACCGCGACGAGCTGGTCGCCCTGACGAAGATCCTCCAGGTCAACACGCTGGCCGGTCAGGCTCGCGAACCGCTTGCGCGCTTCCAGGTCCTGCGCCGTCGCTGGCGGGGCCGAGCCGGGCGCACCTGACACCATCACGGTGCGATAGACCGGTGCATCGCCGCGATAATTGAAGGAAACATCCCCGGAAATCTGCGACTCCGCGAGGAAATAGCGCCGGTCATTGTCATTGCCGCGCCCGAGACCGTCCGTCTTCATCCTGAACTTGTCGGCATCGCCGCCCGTCAGCGCATTGACAGCAAGCAGGGCAAAGGCCTTCTCCTGCGTCGTCAGCCGCGAGGGATCGGGCGCATCATCGCCAAGCTGCTCGGCAAGCCGGGTCACGACATCGCCGAGACCGGCCTCGCTGGCCAGCGCAAGCACGCCGGCCAGGTCGCGCAATGGCGTCTGGTAATAGTCGCCACTGTTGCGATAGTTCAGTGCCTCCTGCGCACTCTCAAAGGCGCTGGCGGCCCGCGCCTGGTCATCAAGCGCAGCCAGGGCGGCCCCCAGATGGGCGCGCGCCAGCGGGCTGTCGATCTTGTCGAGCTGGCGGTCATGCATGTAGCGCAGGCGCGAAATATCCGCCTTGCCAGCCTTTGCGAGCACATAGAGCGCATAGGCTGATGATCGCTGCATCAACCGGGCCTGGGTGTCGCTGTGCCACCGACTTTCATGAACGTCAGTGTCATAGCCATAAACACGCCAGGCATCACCGGACGCGACTGTCCGAAGCGCCCCGAAAGCGCGCTCCATCGCCTCGTCCGGCACGGAATAACCGGCAGCCTTTGCGCGGTGCAGGAAATCGACCGTATAGGCACCCAGCCAGGGCGAGGCACTGCCATCGCCCTCGCGCCACAGGCCGAATGAGCCGTCGCCACCCTGGCGATTGAGAATGCGTGTCACAGCTTCCTGCACCTGCATGCGCGCATCCCGCCCGTCCTCGCGAGCGCCAAGCGCGACAAGTTGCTCGGCATAGATCAGCGGCATGGCGCGGCTGATGGTTTGTTCGGTGCAGCCATAAGGATACCGGGCGAGCGAGGAATAGAGCGCACCCTCGTCGATTGGCAGGGACGAAAAGCTGACAGTCATGGCCAGCGATCCGGGTAACAGGTCCTCGGTGAGGTCATCGGAGAGCGTGAAAGTCTCGCCAGGCTGCATCATCGCACTGGTCACCCGCGTGACAGGCAGGAAGGGCGAGCGTGTCTCGATCTGGTATTCGTGAAACACGTCGAAATCCCCGGGGCCATCGACATCGAGACGCAGCCGGGAGATCCCCGCCTCGCTGGCCTCGACCCGGATCGGGACATCGGCCCGCGCGCCCTGCGGCAACTGTCGGGAGATTTCACCGGCGGCAACCGAGACTGTCCCCGCGGCAGTCAGGCGCGCCTGGAACACGCCCTCCTCAAGCTCGACATTGTCGATGCTCGCAGTGACCACAGCCTCATC
>CAYXQV010000089.1:4819-9603 GCA_964467505.1 uncultured Hyphomonadaceae bacterium
ACCTCGGCGGGCAGGCCGAGATTGGGATTGAGCAGACGGCCATAATCATCGTATTGCGCCACGCCGAGCGCCTTCTTTCCGAAGAAATAGGCAACCGGATCCGGGCTCTGGAACTTGGTCAGGTTGAGGATGCCCTCATCGACCGCCGCGAGCGTCAGGTAGACCGGCTGGCGCGGGCCGCCCTCGATTTCGACTTCGACAAGCTGGTTTTGTCGCGGACGCACGGTGTCGGGTGCCGAGATGGTCAGGTTGAAGGTCCGCGCGGCCATGTTGACCGGGGCATAGCCCACGCCAACCGCGCGGCGCGGCTTGGCGTCGAGCACCGGGTCGCGCGCGCTGTAGACGTTCACCATCAGATACGCACCCTCGCCCCACTCTGCGGTAACCGGGAGCGTCACACGCGTGCCCTCGGCGGAAACCGGCCGCGTTTCAACAGACAGGATGCGGTCGGTCGCCACGACGATCTGCGCATCCCCGTCATAAGGCGGGATGATTGCAAACTCGGCAGTGCCACCCGGCACGACCTGCTCGCTGGTCAGGGAGACCTGCACACGGTCGGGCGCTTCGACGCCCTCATCGGACACGCCCCCGCCCCAGCCGACATCGAACCCGTGGCTGGCCATGGCGCCGTCCGGACCTGTCACAGTCAGTTCGTGGCGCCCCCAGTCGAGGCCGTCAATCATGATCGATGCGGTTGCGCCGTCCTGCGTCGCGGCAACGCCCTCATTGGCGATGGTGACCGTTCGCGACCGGCGCCAGCGCCAGCGGTCGCCCTCGCGGTACCAGTCATAATGATAGTCGATCTCGACCAGTTTCCATTCCAGTTCGGCGGCCTGCGCCTCGCCGTCTGCGCTGATGGCTGCAAGCTCGAAGCGCGCCGGCTGGCCCTGCGGCACGCGGTCCTGCGAGCCCGGGCGGATACCGAGGTAAAGGTCACGTGGCCTGTAGGGAATCCGCACGCTTTCAGACACCGCGCGCCCGCCTGGCTCAAGCACGCTGACAACGGTGTTCAGGCGCAATGGCCGGCCAGATTCCACGCCACGACGTCCCGGCTCGATGCGCACCACGGCCTTGCCGGCGCCATCGGTCGTGCGCACGGGCATCTCCACGATCTGCTCGCGGAACTGTTCATCATGGGCACCGAAGCGGAAACCGTCAAAGCCCTCGAACGGGCTGGGGTCGGGCTCGATCCGTGCCCGCGATTCCACGGTCAGACCGGAGCCGGGCGCACCGTAGAGAAACCTTGCATCGACCGCGACCTCGCGCGCCTGCCCGGCGCGCACCGGAACATCCTCCTGCGTCGCAAGCTCGACACCGATACGTTGGGGCACGAAATCCTCGACCGAGAAACTCACCGAACCGGCGCGGCCCATGCCATCGATATCGACCACGGCGCGCCATTCGCCGCGCGAAGCATCCCGCGCCAGGTCGTAATCAAGCAGGCTTGCGCCAGCCTGCGTGCTGGTAAAGCGCAGCTTGCGGGCCTCAAGCCCGTTGGGGCGGTAGACGGTCAGGCTGCCCGCGCGGTCATCGACCATCACCCCGGCCCGGTTGCGCATCATTGCCGAGATATGGACCGTTTCGCCCGGCCGGTAGATCCCGCGATCGGTGTAGAGATAGGCATCGACGGGACCGGGTGTCGTGCGCCCGCCAGTGTCGAGCTCGGACAGGTCGACCGGGGCGCGCGTCAGGTCGAGCACGGCCAGGTCGCCGCGCGCACCAAAGGCCATGACCAGCTTTGGCGCCGCGTTCCCGGTGCCCGACAGGACCGGGCCGGCAAAGGCCACACGGCCCTCGGCATCGGTCTTACCCTGCGCGAGCAGCTCGTTGTTGCGGGCCACCAGCTGGATATCTGCATCAACGACTTCCTCGCCGTCCCGCAAAGACCTTAGCGTCAGGTCCAGCCCGTGCGCCCCGCGATATGCCGTCAGGGCGAGATTGGTCATCATGATCCAGCGCCGGGCCGAGGCCGGGCTCTCCCCGCGCCCGCCAGGCGCCCGGCCATCTGCGATTTCCACGAAATAGGCCCCCGGCTGGAGCTCGCCGATCACGTCGGGCAGCGGAAAGACGGTCACAACCGGCGCATTCTGGACATTGTCGATGGCCATGGTGCCTGACCAGAGCGGCTCGGCGACATCGGCTGCACTCTCGTCTCCATAAAGATAGTCATAGCCGCCTTCACTGACGGTCACGCCCTGATTGATGGATTTCGTGTAGAGCGCGCGGTCTGGCACATAGGAGACGGTGACATTCACACTGTCGACGTTCACGGTCTCGACGGGCAGGCCGTCGGCATCCTCACGCGGCAGGATGACGCCGGCGCCCTTGAACCCGACATAGGGCGGCCGGTCGGCGAAATCGATCGGAACTTCCTCTTCGCGCTTGAGCGTATCGCCGTCATCCGCCGGCAGGCCGGACTTGAGAATCGCGGTGCGTTCCTCGCCAAAGCTCAGCCCGCCCACGCACAGCTCGCGCCCCTCCACACTGAGCGCAGGTTTGAACGCGGGCCGAAATTCGACGTAAGGGGAATAGTCGAGGTCGGTATCAAGCGGTCTTGAGAACACGAAACAGGCCTTTGGCGTGTCGGCGTCAACATCGATACGGTAGCGAAAATAGCTGAAATCGGCCTGGTTCTCGCTTTCAGCGCGCTGTCGCAGCCGTTCGCGCCGCTCTGCCGCCACCTGGTCGCGCCGGGTCCGCTCGACAGGCTCGCTCTGCGCTGCGTCCGTTTCAGTTGCAGGCGGCGGACTGTCGCCGCCACATGCTGCCAGAAGTGCGGCCAGTCCCGCCACGATAAGGCCCCGCGCCCTGCCGGAAACATTGATCATGACGAGCTCTCCATCTGCATCCTTGTTCATCAATACACGTGTTTGCTGTGTCGGGAACAGGCCTCATTTGTGCCGAAACAAAGATTTTTTCCCGGCAGCTCAGGCGCTAAGCTGGAATGAGACCGGGGTTCAGAGCACTGTCGGCGCGTGTGGAGTCCAAGCAAGCCAAAGTCCGAGCCAGACCAGCTTGACCGCAATATGCAGGGCCTGGTCGACGTAAAAAGCGGTTCTCCCACCGCCCATCCAGCCCATGCTCTTTGCATAATCACACACCCAGTGCGCCACGAATTCGGCTGCACCGAAGACCGGCCCGAGCACAAGCGCAACGAGCACGGCATGTCCCGCGCTGTGGGCGCCAAGAACCCATGGCCAGACATCGCAGCGCCCGGGCGCCTTGTTCCTGGCAATGAAATCGTTTTGCAGCTGGAAGTCGCCAATGAAATGAAGGGCGACCAGCCAGAACAGCTTTTCGAACACCACCGGCAGGCCCTCCCGATTTCTGCCCCTCCCGATTTCTGCAAGGCGCGGTCGCACATTAAAGCCATCGCAGAAACGGCGGCGCTGTGTCCTGCAACACACTTGCTGGCCGGTTGGCTCATTTTGTCAGCCCGGTGCAGGGCGCATCGGCTAATTCAGCCCGGCCTTGAAGGTCTCGTAAGACTGCACGGCGCGTTCATACCGGGTCGTCTCGGCCTGCATGACCGGCGCCGCCTTCGCAAGCTCTTCCTCGACCTGGACGAGTTGCTGGCGCAGCTGGTCGATCCGATCGGCGATCTGGCTGCGAGCCGCCTGATCGCTGGTCTGGTTGTAGCGTTGGGTCAGCTGCGCGCCTTCCGAATTGATCTGATCCTTTGCCGACAGCAATTGCTCGTATTGCTGCTTGACCTGCTGGTAGCGCTGGACCGCGGCCCGGGTCTCGCGCCCCTGTTCGAACGCCGCACGGACCTGCTCGCTCATTGGTTCGCAGACAAACGGATCGCCGGCATTCCGGATCGCGGCATCGATGATCACGCCTGGCTGGCAATAGGCTTGCAGGCCAGTGTCCCGGCCAGCCTCATATGCCGCCATGTCAGGCGTGATGGCGAATGGTTTGCACTGCGTGATCTCGTCATTGAGCGCTGTCATTGCCAGCCCTGCGCGGCCATCGCGCTCTCCCAGCGCGCGCCAGTCAATTGCCGCACACTGTTCAGCATCGAGTTTCGGTGCCGAAGCGCATCCGCCAAGAGCCAGACACGCCGCGACGGTGCTGCAAAGAACCGATCGCATGACTGATGCTCAGACCTTCGCCTGACCGCCCGGAATCCGGAGCACCTGGCCGGGATAGATCCTGTCGGGATCGCTCAGCATCGGCTTGTTCGCCTCGAAGATTTCCGGGTAACGCATGGCATCGCCAAGATAGGCCCGTGCGATTTTCGACAGCGTGTCGCCGCTTTCGACGGTGTGGAAGACAGCCGCCTCGCCGTCATCTGCGGTTTCCATGGCATCCTCGACTTGCGCAATTCCAGCCGTGTTGCCGGCTGCCAGGATCGCCTTTTCGCGAACTTCCTGGCTGGGGGCGCGCCCTTCGAGCCTGACCTTTTCGCCTTCGACACGCACACGGAAATCCTCGCCCATGCCGTCGAGCACACCGCTGTCGCGCATGTCCTTCTCGATCTCGCCGGCTTCGGGCTGCCCTGCACCAGCGGCAAGCTCGCGGCCCTTGTCACGGATGAATTTGAAAATGCTCATTTGCCCACTCCCTTGTGTTGACGTCATCAGCAGAATACCGCGGTTTGGCTCCCGCGTAAGCCGCCACGCGCAGTCGTCTGGCGGCCTTGACGCTGGGAATGGTCTGGCGCGAAGGCTGCATATCCGCTACTGACCTTAGTGTTGCAGCTTGATATCGAGAAACAGGGAGGATTGTCATGCGCGAAGCCGTTATCGTTTCCACAGCCCGCACCGGGATGACCAAGACAC
>CAYXQV010000090.1:0-9481 GCA_964467505.1 uncultured Hyphomonadaceae bacterium
GCCGCCGCCAAACAGCGCGTCGAGCACCACGTCCGGGGTCTCCTCCAGCGCGGCCTCAAGCGGCTCGACCGTCCCGCCCCAGTCGGCGGCGGCACGGGCCGCATCGCCAGCCAGCGCGCCGGGTTCGCCCTTCAGGAAGACGCGAACCGCGCGCCCGGCATCAGCGAGCCGGCGCGCCGCGATGAAACCGTCACCGCCGTTTCCACCGGGCCCGCACAGCACATGCACCCGCCCCCCCGGCCAGCGCGCCAGCAGCGCCTCTGCCACCGCCGCTCCAGCACGCTGCATCAGCTCATATGACGGTGTTCCAGCCGAAATCACATCGGCTTCCGCCGCGCGCATTTCCTCAGGTGTGACGATCAGATGGGACATCGCACCAGTGTAATCAGGCATTTGCGTTTCAGCAAAGCCGGATCAGCGCCCGTCTCGTCGTAATCCCAGCAGGCTCAGCGTCCCGCGCCAGCACCAGCCAGACACCGCCGTGAACAGTGCCAGGAACAGGACCGACATGGCTGCATTGACGGTAAGCCGGTAAATCATCAGTGACGTGCAGAAAATCCAGCTCTCGCAGTGATGACGAAGTTCACCAATCTCCAACGCATAGACTTCGACAAGATCGAAAATGGCCCCGCTGAGGGTCTGGTCGAGAGCGAACATCAGGAAGGCGCGTTGCGATATCGCCTCCGGATTCTCGAAACTGCGCACCGCAAATTCCGGGTCGATTGCATGCTCGGCATTGATCATCGTGAAGATGAAAAGCGGCGCAATGGCGACCAGCACAGGCAGCCAGGCAAGGGCCCTGCAGGACGCCGCGAAGCGCGTGCCATCGGAACGTCGCATGGCACGTTGCAGCCTGTGCATGACCACCAGCAGTCCACCGACAGGGATCAGCGCCACCAAAAAGACGACAAACCCGAATTGCGTCACCAGTGACATGGCCTCCTCCAGTGTTCATCTGAAGGTGTGTATCTGGCGGCAAAAGAAAAGCCCGCCAGGAAAACCGGCGGGCTTCGCATCGTTCAAACCGGCGTGACCGGCGCCTTTACGCGCTCTTCTTCTCGTCGCCATCGACCTCTTCATAATCGGCATCAACGATATCCTCGTCGCCCGCCGCGTCCGCGGCTGCATCCGCATGCGCTGCTGATTCCTGCTGGCTGGAATAGATGGCCTCGCCAAGCTTCATGGCAGCGCTCATGAGCGCCTGGTGCTTGGTCTGGATCGCTTCGGCATCATCGCCTTCCGCAGCCGTCTTCAACTCGCCGCTGGCAGTCTCGATTGCGGTTTTCACCTCCTCGGAGACCTTGTCGCCATGCTCGGAGAGCTGTTGCTCGGTCTGGTGGATCAGCGCCTCGGCATTGTTGCGGGCATCCACCAGTTCACGGCGCTTCTTGTCCTCATCGGCATTCTTCTCGGCGTCTTCCATCATAGTCTTGATGTCGTCTTCCGACAGCCCGCCATCGGCCTGGATGGTGATGCGCTGTTCCTTGCCGGTGGCCTTGTCCTTGGCCGACACGTTGACGATGCCGTTGGCGTCGATGTCGAAGGTGACCTCGATCTGCGGCATGCCGCGCGGTGCCGGCGGGATGTTTTCCAGATTGAACTGGCCAAGCAGCTTGTTGTCTGCCGCCATCTCGCGCTCGCCCTGGAACACGCGGATGGTAACTGCCGGCTGGTTGTCGTCCGCAGTCGAGAACACCTGGCTCTTCTTGGTCGGGATCGTGGTGTTTCGGTCGATCAGGCGCGTGAACACTCCGCCCAGCGTCTCGATGCCCAGCGACAGCGGGGTCACGTCGAGCAGGACCACATCCTTCACGTCGCCCTGCAGCACGCCGCCCTGGATCGCGGCGCCGATGGCCACGACCTCGTCAGGGTTGACGCCCTTGTGTGGCTCGCGACCGAAGAAGTCCTTCACCGCTTCCTGCACCGCAGGCATCCGGGTCATGCCGCCGACCAGCACCACATCCTCGATCTGCGATGCGGACTTGCCGGCATCCGACAAGGCCTTGCGGCAGGGCTCGATCGTGCGCTTGACAAGATCAACGACAAGGCTCTCGAACTTCGCGCGCGTCAGCTTGATGTTGAGGTGTTTCGGCCCGCTCGCATCGGCCGTGATGAATGGCAGGTTGACCTCGTACTGGGAAGCAGACGACAATTCCTTCTTGGCCTTTTCGGCCTCTTCCTTGAGGCGCTGGAGGGCCAGCTTGTCGGTCTTCAGGTCGATGCCCTGATCCTTCCTGAATTCCTCAGCCAGGTAGTCGACGATTCGCAGGTCGAAATCCTCACCGCCGAGGAAGGTGTCGCCATTGGTGGACAGCACTTCGAACACGCCGTCGCCGATCTCAAGGATCGAGACATCGAACGTGCCCCCGCCAAGGTCATAGACGGCAATCGTCTTGCCTTCCTGCTTGTCGAGCCCGTAGGCGAGCGCTGCAGCTGTCGGCTCGTTGATGATGCGGCGCACCTCAAGACCGGCAATCCTGCCGGCATCCTTGGTCGCCTGGCGCTGACTGTCATTGAAATAGGCCGGGACCGTGATGATGGCCTCGGTGACCGTTTCGCCAAGATAGGCCTCGGCGGTCTCCTTCATCTTCTGCAGGACGAAGGCGGATATTTCCTGCGGCGCATAATCCTTGTCGCGGCCCTTCACCCAGGCATCGCCATTGGGTCCCCTGACGATCTCGAAGGGGGAGATTTCCTTGTCCTTCTGGGCGGTCGGATCATCGAACTGGCGCCCGATCAGCCGCTTGATGGCGTAGAAGGTGAAGTCCGGATTGGTGACGGCCTGGCGGCGTGCCGGCATGCCGATCAGGCGCTCGCCGTTCTCTGTGAAGGCGACGACGGACGGCGTTGTCCGCGAGCCTTCGGCATTCTCGATCACTTTCGGATCGCCGCCTTCCATGACCGCCAGGCAGCTGTTTGTCGTGCCAAGGTCGATGCCGATAATCTTACCCATTGTCTTTCGTCTTCCTCTGTTTGCGGCCGCCGGCGAACATTTTGCGAGGGGCCTGCGTCCTGCAGCACCCATATACGCGCGGCGCCTTGGGGTTTTCACGTCTGCCCGGCCGGGCCGCCGGGCTTCGGATGCGATATGGGAAGCGATTGGCGCGCCTCAATAGGCAAGCGCATATTCGCGGCGCAGCGTGGCACTTTCGCACAGTCTGTCGGGCCATTATCCTTTCCGTTCGAGCCCCGGGAGGTGCGCATGGCTGCGAGGCAGAGACGATTGCCGCCAGGCTTTGGCCACTGGCCCGGCAAGCTGACACAGAACCAGCAGGGCGATCTTGTTCGTCAGGTCATGGCGCGCGTCAACCGTGCGCCGTTCTACACGCCGTGCCTGCCACGCACCGGCAAGCCCATGCGCGTGAAGATGACGAATTTCGGCACGCTGGGCTGGGTCACCGACAAGGCCGGCGGGTATCGCTATGAGCGCTGCCATCCGGTTACCGGCGCGCCCTGGCCGGGCATCCCTGCCATCCTGCTCGATCTCTGGGACGAGTTGTGCGAATATCACGCGGTCCCGGAGGCCTGCCTGGTAAACGCCTATGTGGAAAATGGCCGGCTCGGCCTGCATGTCGATGGCGACGAGGAGGCGCGCGATGCGCCGGTGCTCTCGTTGTCACTGGGAGACCGTGCGCTTTTCCGGATTGGCGGGCGCGCACGCGGTGACCCGACAAGCAGTCTCTGGCTGGAAAGCGGCGACGTGATGATGCTGTCGGGCCCGGCGCGCGATTGCCACCATGGCATCGACCGGATCGCTTTCGGGACCTCTTGCCTCATCCCCTCAGGTGGTCGGATCAACCTCACCCTGCGGCGGGTGAGCCTGCCTGAAAACATGCGCCGGCGGCATTCGGCAAAATAGGCGAGCCCCTCACCGCCATACCGGCAGCGAGGGAAAGCGCCTGAAAAAAGCTGGCCGTCAGGCGACCGTGTCAGCCGCCCATGCTTGCGCCAGACACCAGCGTGATCTCGACGCGGCGGTTGGCAATCCGTCCGGCGCGGGTGTCATTGCTCGTCACCGGGCTGGCTTCGCCGCGACCGGTCGCCGTGATGCGGCTGGCGGCCACGCCATTGTCAGTCATCAGCTTTTCGACCGACTGGGCACGGCGCTCTGACAGGCGCTGGTTGTAGGCTGTCGGGCCAGTGGAGTCAGTGTGGCCGTCAATCCGGACCGACATGTCCGGATTGCCTGCAAGATAGTCGGCCAGTGCCGAGAGCCGTTCACGCGCATCGCCCGACAGTGCCGCGCTTTCGAGAGAAAACCCGACATTGCGAAGCGTGAACATCGTGCCGTCAGCCGTGTTGCGCACGCTGAATGCGCCCAGCGCCTCGCCGAGGGCGACGAGATCAGGATCGACCGTGTTCGCACGGCATTCCTGGAGCCGCCGGCGAGCGTTCGCAAGGTCGCTCGCGCAGCTCTCCGCAGAGGCGCGCGCCGCATTGACAGCGTCTTCCATGTCCCCGGCGGACCCGCGGAGCGCATCAAGCTCGCCCTTGGTGACGGCCAGATCGGCAAATGCCGTGGTCAGCTCGGAATTCGCTTCGTATGCGAATTCCTCACCGCTGTTAAAGGCGGCTTCGGCCTGGCGCAGATAGTTGCGTGCTTCGGCCAGCTCGCGATCGGCCGCCATGCCTGACGCTTCGGCGTTCTCGACGGCCTGGCGCGCGGATGTGAGCCTGGAATCGGATTCTATCGTGGTTGCGCACCCCGCAACCATCAGCCCCAGCAGGGCAACAGCGACTAGCCTGAACATGTCGGTAACTCCTTTCAAAAACTTCGCGATCATCCCGAAGGACGCATACTCTGGCCACTGTCTCGCACAGATCGCCGCCGCTTTTAAGCCTCCTCGCGTGACAGGCGAGTAGACCCAGGCTGCGGTCCCATCCACGATCAGGCGCGCGAGGGCGCCTTTTCGGTTGGGGCCTCGCCATCGCCCGGCGCGCCATTCTCTGCAGCCTTCTGGCCCTTTTCGGTCGTGCCCGCCGGACCGAAGCTGATCATCGTCGTGCCCTGGCCGCCGCGGGCCTCCCGGTTCGGCCCGAGAAACTGGACCGTTCCATCGCTGCGTATCTCGGCAACGAGATCGGATTTCGGGCGGTCGGCGCGCAGTTCCTTCAGCCCGTATTGCTCGGTGAGCTGCGTCTTGGAGAATTTCCAGCCGCGATAATGGTCCCGGATGAGCTGGTCATAACCGCGCCCGCGCCTGATCAGGGTGCGCCCGCGCGAACTCATGCCAAGCGCGCGCGGATCCTCCTCCTCGCTTTCCTGGCTGGAGAGCTGGTAGACCTTGTGACGGCCGAGTTCCGGTGCAAAATGCCCTGATACCAGAGCGTTGTAGGGCTCATTGGCCGACAGGGCGAGCGCGGTTTCGAACCGCGAATGATCCAGTCGCAGCTCTGCATCTTCTGACAGCACCTCGCCGAAAAAGGTCTCCAGCCCGGCATCACGCGCCGGTCGCAGGCGCCGCCAGTTGCCATCGGCCACGATCACCTCGACACCTGCCCCGTCCAGCGTGCGGGCGAAATCGACGCTCCAGGGCGTGGCGCCGATCACCAGCACGCCCGGCTTGCCGCGCCGCGCCAGACCAAGCGCGCGCGCGAGCGGGCCGATCGTGAAGCCGTGCAGCACGACCGTGGCAAAGACCATCGCGAAAGCCAGCGGGCCGATCTGGTCGGCGCCATGAATGTCGAAACTCGAACTGCGCGCAAGGTCGACAAGCAGCGAGCCGAACAGGCCCGACACTGCCACCGCCACGATCCCGCGCGGGGCGATCCAGCCGAGCAGCAACGCTTCGTTGCGCGACAATGTGCCATAGGTCGAAATCCAGACCGAGAGCGGGCGCACCACGAACAGCATCGTGACGAGGAACCCCGCCGTGCGCCAGTTCAGCGCCTGGGAAATGATTGCCGGCGTCAGGTTTGCCGTCAGGATCACGAACACGCCCGAGACCAGCAGGACCGCGATGTCCTCCTTGAACTTGCGCAATTCGTTCAGCCCGGCGAGGCGCGAATTTGCCAGATACATCCCGTACGCGGTCACCGCGACAAGGCCGATCTCACGCTCGATCATCTCGGCCAGCGCGTAACACAGGAGTATCGAGGCGAAGATCAGCGGCGCCTTGAGGTATTCCGGCGTCATCCCGCTGCGGAAGGCGCGCACCATCACAAAGCCGAAAGCGATGCCGAGACCCGCCCCGAAAGTGGCGGCAAAGAGGATCCATGCAGCGGCGACAAGTGTGGAATCGCCGGCAGAGGCCACACGCACCAGCTCGAACGCGGCGACCGCGAAGAGCGCGCCAATCGGGTCATTGACGATGCCCTCCCATTTGAGTGCCGCCCCGGTCCGTCCGCCAAGCTTCGACTGTCGAAGCAGCGGCATGATCACCGTCGGGCCCGTCACGATCATGACACCGGCAAAAACGATCGAACTGGCCCAGTCCAGCCCGGCCACATAAAAGGCAGCCAGCGCGCCGAGCGCCCAGGCCAGCGGTCCGCCAACAAACACCATGCGCCTGACGGCTGCGCCGGCATCACGCAGGTTCTGGAATTTCAGCGCAAGGCCGCCCTCGAACAGGATCACGGCGACGGCCAGGGAAATCGCGGGGCGCAGAAGCTCCCCGAATTCGATGGCCGGGTTGAGCAATGCTCCCGGTCGCCCGACATAGGCTGGGAAATCGGGGTTGCCGAGAGTGACCGCCCAGACCGGCCCGACAATCAGTCCCGCCAGCGCCATCAGGACAATGGCCGGCGCCTGCAATCGCCAGGCAAGCCATTGCGCGCCAAGACCGAGCGCCCCGATCAGGGCGACCGAGAAGATCAGCGCGCTCTCGCCGCCGCCCGCCAGGAATATGGCGAGATTTCCTGAGAAAACTTCAATATCCGGCATGTCGGACCACCCCCAATCGCCGCTGGACGTGCCGGTGCACGGTCAGACCCCGGCCTCATCGGTTTCCGCAGCGAAGTCGAACCCGATTTCGCGCGTCCCGGAATCCCCGTCGCGATACCTCGCGATACGGGTGTCGAACCAGTCGTGCACATGGTCATAGATCTTGCGATAGAAGGGTTCGGGGTCGTTCTCCGACAATGGCAGGGCAAATGTGTGCTCATCACCGCCCAGGATCGACACGGTCAGGTCATCGCCGGACTTGCGGCACTCAAGCGTCAGGCGCAGCCAGTCGGTTCCCTTCGTGACCCGCACAGCGAGGCCAAAGCTGACCGGGCCGAGAGGCCGGAACCCGCGCGGCGGTACAGAGAATGCCTGATCGCCATAGGGGCGCGGCTGAAACTGTCCGACAGGTGGGACGAGGTGAACGCAGGCGCCGTCCGCCGCGTCGAGATAATCGCAATATCCCTGGCGCAGTTCCTCCGCGAGCCGCCGGATCCGGTCATAATTCTCGGCTGCAAGCTGCTGGTAGGACTCCACGGTGGCGAGGAGATCATCAAATCTGGCCATGCGCGTACCTTTTGTTCGTGGACGCAGGGAAGGGTTCCCGGCGGGCCAGCCAATCTTGCGCAGGCGAAATGTCAGGAGGCCTTTCGGAAGGGCACCTGCGCGCGGACTGCCGCGACTTAGGCTGAACGGGCAGCGCGATCAAGACTCGCTTGCAATGTGGCAGTGGTTCAGTCTTCGAATGCCTGTTTTCCAGCCACGCTGAACCAGTAGAATTGCAGACCGAGATAGGCAAGTACGATGCCGGCTGCCGCCGCGCCGAGCGTGTCGGCCATTTCGCTGCGTACCGGCATGACAATAAGTTCAAGAATCGCGGCAAAGACCATGACCAGCATCGCAGCCACGCCGCGCCGGCTCAGCCCGATGGTGAAAGTCGCCCAGATGGTCAGCGACGCGAACGCCGCCATACGGGCAATCTCGTGCTGCAGGGCAAAGACTTCCGCGCCCGGGCTCCAGGCCGCCGCCTTGAGGGCAACCAGCACGGCGATGATCCCGGTCAGGCCGGTGGCAATGCGTTCGACCGTCCCATGAACCCAGTAGCTACGCTCAATCGCCTGTCCATGTGCGCGGTCGGTCATCAGCTTCTCCCTGCGAAGTTTTCATTATTGCCATGGAAGGCTTGTTTCTTGCTTCATTTCGCTTGGGAAATCAGCCCGATCAGCTTAATGATCGGGCAACCCGGAGCGCGCCTGCCCTGTTGTCAGGCGGCGGACCTGCTGGCATTCGCAAAGCGCAGGGCCTGCAACTGGTGTTCCAGCGCGTCAGCATCCGGGCGCTCGCCGGCGGGGATGCCGGCCATTGCAATTTCCAGGGCCACCCGCGCGGGTGCGCCTGTCGAAAAGGCTGAGATGAAATCCCGGGCGGTTTCCAGCGCAGCCGCCTCGTCTTCGATGATCTGGCCATATCTCAGGGCGATCGGGCCGACCAGGCCATAGGCGAGGAAAACACCGAGAAATGTGCCAAGCAGGGCGCTTGCAATCATGGCGCCGATCACGGCGGTCGACTGGTCAATGGCGGTCATTGTCTTAATGATGCCGAGCACGGCGGCGATGATACCGAGTGCCGGAAGCGCATCGGCGAGCGTGTGAAGCGCGGAAACCGCCCGCATGCGCGCGGAGATCCGGGTCTGTATGAACTGCTCCATCTGCGCATTTGCCCGGCGCGCATCGTTGAGGTCGATCGCCATCAGGCGGAACGCATCGCAGATGAGGTCGCGCATGGCGACGTCGGCAAGGACAGCGGGAGCCTGCGCGAAAAGCCTGGACTCCGCCGGCGCTTCAATCTCGCGCTCGACAGCGATGTGTCCGCCCTGGCGCACGCGCTGGGAAAGCTCGTAAAGCAGCGCCAGCAATTGCCGGTAGGCCTCGCGGTTCCAGTGCGATCCGGCAAAGGCGCGCGTGAAACCGCTGACCGCCTCGCGCGCCACGCCCGGCGAGTTGCCGATCAGCAGGGTCGCCCCGGCCATGCCCGTTATCAGTGCAAGCTCAAAGGGAAGCGCAGAGACCACCGCCCGAGCACCCGTGGCATAGAGCCCGAAAGCGATCAGGAAGACGAGCAGGACAAGGCCGGCAAGCTGGGTCATGAAGGCTCCGGTTCCGGTTTGGACAGACGAGCCGGGAGTTTATGCGTGCAAGCTTAAGGGGTGATAAATCCACCCTCGCACTGCAGTTTGGCGGCGCCGGGCTGCGATGAACGAATTGTTTCACCGCCAGCGCTCTGTTACTTTCCCTCATGTTGACGGGGCACAGACGAAGGTTCGAGATCATGTTCCTTGCGAACCAGGCGTTTCTGGCCGCGCGGGCACGATGTGGTCGGGCGCCGTCACGGCAAACGTGTGTAAGATGGTGTTAAGATCGTCAGGGTTAATTTGCGGAAATATCCGAGAGGAGTTTTATTGATGAAAATCGCGCTCGCAGCACTCGCCGTCTCGTTGGTCGCAGGCACTGCCACCGCCCAGCAATACGCCTCTGCTGATGGATACCGCGTCTGCCCGACGGCCCAGACCCAGCAGGGCATTGACGTGGTCAGGGAGAA
>CAYXQV010000091.1:0-9480 GCA_964467505.1 uncultured Hyphomonadaceae bacterium
GTCCACCATCCCGGCGCTTTCGCGCTTCCTGCTCCTGGTGACACTGGTTCTCGCCATGTCTGCCAGGGGCGCTGTGCCCGACGGCTACATGGTCGATCGGTCCGCGAGCGATGGCAGCCTGATCATTCGCATCTGCGGCGGCCTTGATGACCGGTTCATGCAGCTGGACCCGGAAACCGGGCAGCTCTCGCCGGTGCAGCCCGGTGGGATGCCCGCTGACCTGCCGGAAAACGAGGACACGGGCACCCATGGCACCTGTCCGTTTGCGCTGACGGCCGTTTTCGACCTGCCACAACCAGCTGCGCTTGCCGGGCCTGCTGCATTCGGCCAGATCCTGCTCGCCGGTCGGGTCTATCATCCACCTCTCGTCGAGAGCCCGGCGAGCGCGCCGCTCCCGCCGCGCGGCCCGCCTCTCACGGCCTGAACCGACATATCGCCAGACATCAGAACCCGTGAGAAATGCGCCGGGCGGGCACGCCTGCGCGCAAGGACAAGACACATGAAAACGATTTATGCCGCAACCGCCGGGCTTGCTGCCCTCGCTGCAATGCCATCGCAAATGATCGCTGAAACGCCCGAACCGGCATTGCAGGATGTGATCATCGTCACCGGCAAGTCCGCTGCGACGCAGACCGATACGGCCATGACGCCCGACGCGCTCCCGCTTGAAGGCGCTGACATCACCTATCTTACCGCGCGCACGCCGGGAGGGGCACGCATCGCGAATGGCGCACTGTCAGGCCAGATGGCCTATCGTGGCCTCTTCGGTGAGCGGCTGAACCTTCGCGTGGATGGCCAGCGCTTTGCCTCCGGCGGACCGAACCTGATGGACCCGGTCTTCCACTACGCGCCGGCACCGCTGGTCGCCTCGGTGGTGATCGACCGCGGGGTCAGCCCGGTATCGGAAGGGCCGGGCCTCGCCGGCGGCGCCGATGCGGTGTTCAAGCGGATCGATTTCGCGGGCAGTGAGGCGGTGGATTTCGGCTACGATCTCACCCTTGGCGCGCGCAGCGTGAATGAGAGCGCCGAGCTTGGTGGCGTCATTGGTGCGGCGACGGCGGACTGGCGCGTGAACCTGCTCGGCGCGTGGGAAGAGGGCGAGGACACCGAATATCCTGACGGAACGATTGGCGGCACGGCCTTTGAGCGCGGCGTGTTCGGCGTCTCGGCGGGCGTGAAGCTTGGAGAAGGCGAACTGAGCCTCGACCTGCGCCGGCAAAACACCGGGCCGTCGGGCAACCCGCCCTTTCCAATGGATATCATCTATTTCGATACCGATTTCGCGCGGGCGTCCTACAAAACCCCGATTGGCGCCGCAGAACTGAACGCCTCGGTTTTCTACACCGACGTGTCCCACCTGATGAACAATTTCAGCCAGCGCCCCGCGCCCATGCCGATGCGCCAGCGGGCCACGCTCGCCTTCGCCACGACAAAGGGGGCCGAGATCAGCCTCGGTTTCGACTGGATGGGCGGCGATTTGCGGATCGGTCTCGACGGCGAGGAGGCGGACCATGATGTCACCATCACCAATCCCAACAATTCCGACTTTTTCGTCACGCCCTTCCCGGACATCACCCTGTCGCGCTTTGGCGGCTTTGCGGAATGGGCCGGGTCGCTCGGCGCCTTGGAGGGTGAGATCGGCCTGCGCGTCGATGAGAACCGCTATGAGGCCGGGACCGCAGAACTGGGAACCGCGCTTCCCATGGGTCCGCGCAATCTGTCCAATGCGTTCAACAGTGCCGACCGCGAGGGCGACGAGACCACGGTTGACGCCGTCGCGCGTCTCTGGACACCGGAAGCCAACGGCCTGTCATGGCGCCTGACACTGGCCCACAAGCAGAAAATGCCGGGCTATATCCAGCGCTATGGCTGGCTGCCGATCAATGCCAGCGGCGGCCTTGCCGATGGCAACATCTATATCGGCGACCTGACGCTTGAGCCTGAAACGGCGTGGATCGCCGAGGCCGGTTTCGACTGGCGTTCGCAGCGCGCCTATGCCCGGCCGACCGTCTATGTCCGCCAGGTCGACGACTATATCCAGGGCACACCCTTCGACGAGACCGTGGGCGTGATCGACAGCCCGGTGGAGATGATCGCCAGCATGAATGGCGATCCGACGCCGCTGATCTGGGCGAATGTCGATGCGCGGCTGATCGGTTTCGACATGGATGCGGGCTATGATCTGGCCGGCCCGTTGCGGCTCGACGCCGTCCTGAGCCATGTGCGCGGCGAGCGGCGCGACATAGACGACAATCTCTACCGGATCAGTCCGCTGAGCCTGACGGCGGGGCTGGGCTGGGAAGAGGCGTCCTGGTCGGCCACACTGGAGGCCCGCGCCTTGGCAGAGCAGGACGAGGTGTCACTCACCAACAGTGAGCTGGAGACGCCCGGTCATGTCGTGGTGAACCTTTATGGTGACTGGCAGCTGAGCGATGGCGTGCGCCTGTCGGCGGGTGTCGAGAACCTGCTCGACCA
Source organism: uncultured Hyphomonadaceae bacterium (assembly GCA_964467505.1). Taxonomy (GTDB): domain Bacteria; phylum Pseudomonadota; class Alphaproteobacteria; order Caulobacterales; family Hyphomonadaceae; genus UBA5336. The sequence continues at coordinate 2,476 of CAYXQV010000091.1, forward strand.
GACATACCGGGACCATCTGTCCGGCCAGAACCGCAATGGGTTTGGTGACGTGCGTGTGGGTGCGCGCCTTCCGGGTGCCGGGCGCGGCGGTTTTGTCAGACTGTCGCTTGTGCGCTGAAGCGGTATTTGTGCACCTCGCGGTTCGTTAAGGGGTGACAAGTGCGTGTGAACGGACTAATCAGTTCTCAAGTCGAAACATATCGGCGGCGGTTCCGGGCACGGGGCCGCCGCTTTTGTTTGTCTTTCAGTTCAAGCCGGACCGGCTTGCCCTGCACCTTTCCACGTCTTCGGGACGCAAGGGTGGCAGCAAGACCGGACCAGACGTGCAAGGGCCATGATCGCACTGACGCAGCAGGAACACCGCATTCTCGCGATCGCCGTTTCGGTGGCCGCCGACCTCGGCATGGAGATCGTGCGCGTGCGTGTGTCAGGGGGCCGTCGGCCCGTCCTGCAGGTCATGGCTGAAAAGGCGGGCGGCGCGCCCACGAATGTCGAGGACTGCGCGGCGCTGTCGCATGCCTTGTCGCCGGCAATCGAGGCGGAGGACCCGATTTCCGGGGCGTTCGTGCTGGAGGTCTCGACGCCGGGGATTGATCGCCCGCTGACGCGGCGCGGCGATTTCGGGCGCTGGGCAGGGCATCTGGCAAAGATCGAACTGGCCTATCCGCTGGATGGGCGCCGGCGCTTTTCCGGCATCATTACCAGCGAGGACGAGGCCGGCGTGCATCTTGAACTTGAGGACGGAGCCGAGCTTGTCGCCGGCGTTCATGAGCTGACCAAGGCGCATCTGGTGTTGACCGACGAACTCATCGAGGATGCGCAGAACCGGGGCGACCTGCCGCCACAGCCCGATGATGAGGGCTTTGAAGATTACGATCTCGACCAGGACGACGATGTGGACGAGGACGACAGCGATAACAATAAGAACGGAGCCGTAGAATGAGCACCATCGGCGTTTCCGCCAACCGGCTGGAAATCCTGCAGATCGCCAAGGCGGTTGCTGAAGAGAAGGCGATCGACAAGCAGATCGTCATTGATGCGATGCAGGAGGCCATCGAGAAGGCGGCCAAGTCGCGATACGGACAGGAACTCGACATCCGCGCTTTGATCGATGGCGAAAGCGGCGAACAGTCGCTCTGGCGCATCCAGACTGTGGTCAGCGATGCAGATATCGAGGATGAAAACCGCGAGCTCACGCTGTCAGATGCCAGGAAGATCGATGCTGAGCTGAAGATTGGCGACGAGGTCAAGGAAGAGCTGCCGCCCTTCGATTTCGGCCGTGTTGCCGCCCAGACGGCCAAGCAGGTGATCATGCAGAAGGTGCGCGAAGCCGAACGCGAGCGCCAGTATGAGGAATTCAAGCACCGCGAGGGCGAGATCATCAATGGCATCGTCAAGCGCGTGGAATATGGCCATGTGATCGTCGATCTCGGCCGGGCCGAAGGCATAATCCGGCGCAATGACGCCATCCCGCGGGAGAATTTCCAGCCGAATGATCGTGTCCGCTCGTATCTCTACAAGGTGTCGCGCGAGCTGAAGGGTCCGCAGATCTTCCTGTCGCGCGGGCATCCCGATTTCATGGTCAAGCTGTTTGCCCAGGAAGTGCCCGAGGTCTACGAGGGTGTCATCGAGATCAAGACCTGCGCGCGCGATGCCGGTTCGCGTGCCAAGATCGGCGTGCACTCCAATGACAGCTCGATCGATCCGGTCGGCGCGTGCGTCGGCATGCGCGGCGCGCGGGTCCAGGCGGTGGTCTCCGAACTGTCGGGAGAGAAGATCGACATCATTCCATGGAGCCCTGACGAGGCGACGTTCATCGTCAACGCGCTCCAGCCGGCAGAGGTCTCCAAGGTGGTGCTCGACGAGGATGAGCAGCGTGTCGAGGTGGTTGTCGCAGACGACCAGTTCCCGCTGGCGATTGGCCGGCGCGGCCAGAACGTGCGCCTTGCCAGCCAGCTCACGGGCTGGCAGATCGACCTGGTCACCGAGACCGCCGACTCCGAGCGCTATCAGAAGGAATTCCAGGAGCGCACGGACCTTTTCATGCAGGCGCTTGATGCCGATGAAACGCTGGCACAGCTGCTTGCCTCGGAGGGCTTTGAGTCGGTCGAGGAGATCGCCTATGTGGCGGCTGAGGATTTCATGCAGATCGAGGGTTTCGACGAGGAGGTCGCTTCCGAGATCCAGGAGCGTGCGCGCGAATTTCTCGACAATCTGGCTGCCGAACAGGAAGCACGTCGCAAGGAACTGGGTGTCGAGGATGCGGTCATGGACCTTCCCGGGATGACGCTGCACTTTGCGGTCAAGCTGGGCGAGGACGGTTTCAAGACGCTGGACGATGTCGCCGGGCTTGTGCCTGACGAGATCACCGGCTCACGCGAGCCTGGTCCGGACGGCAAGCCGGTCTGGGTCGAGGGTGTCCTGAAGAAGGGCGAGATGCGCAAGGATGACGCCCAGGTCTTTGTGATGCGCGCACGCGTCGCGGCGGGCTGGGTTGAGCCCGAGGCCCTGTCGGAACTGGAAGCGCAGATGGCGGCCGACCAGATCAGTGAGGAAATGAACCTCACCGAGGAGGAAAAGACGCTTCTCGCGCTCGGTGAGCTTGGCAGCAACAATAGCAGTGACGATGAAGCCGACGCGGTCGAATCAGACGTCGGATCCACATCGGCGGATGCGTCCGGTCTCGATGAAGCCGATCTCGATTTTGATCTCGATGCGTTCGAGAAAGCGCTTGCAGAGGAGGAATCAGACGATTCCGAAGACAAGCAGTGACACGCGGCCTGACAAGGACGGGTCCGAGCGCGAATGCGCGCTCAGCCGGGAGAAACGCACCAGGGCGGAAATGATCCGTTTTGTGTGCGACCCGGCCGGACGGGTTGTGCCAGACATTGCAGAGAAACTGCCCGGCCGCGGTGTCTGGGTGACGGCCACACGCGATGCGGTTGAAACAGCGGCCGCGAAGGGAATTTTTCCCCGTCGCTTCAAGGCCGGTGTCTCGACTCCCCCGGGCCTCGCCGAAAATGTCGAGCACCTCCTGCTGGAGCGTTGCAAGGGCCTTGTCGGATTTGCCCGGCGCAGTGGCCAGCTCGTGACAGGCTTTGACCAGGTGCGTGCATCCCTGCGCAAGACCCGTCCGGCCTGGCTGCTCGAAGCCAGTGATGGCGCAGAAGATGGCCGTCGCAAGGTGTATTCACTGGCGAGTGCCTTATATGGAAAGATAGATATCGCAGGCGCGCTGACGTCTGCAGAATTGGGCATGGCCATCGGCCGTGTGCGTGTGATACATGCCTTGCTTCTGACATGTCCGCTGGCAGACAGCTGGACTGTTGCTTATGGACGCCTGAAGGGCTTTCGGGCGTCGCCAGAAGAGCACTGGTTCTCTGCTGGGGAAATTTAGTTTAAACCGGTACGCATCGGGCGGTCCGGCGGTTTTTGGTATTTGGTGCGGATGAGCGAAACGAAAGATACGAGTGGACGCAAGCAGACTTCCGGTCCGCGATCTTCGAGCACGGTGAAGCAGAGCTTCAGCCATGGGCGTTCGAAGAAGGTCGTGGTCGAGAAGAAGAAAAAGCGCGTCGTCAATGCGCCTGGCGCTCCGGGGTCAGGCGCCGGACGCACTGCCGGAAAACCCGATGGGTCACCGGGTGCCACCGAGAGCAGCGACCAGCAGAGCAAGATTACAGCGCTCGCCAGGAAGCTCGGCATCACCGAGGCTGAACTCAGAGCCCGTCAGGCTGCGCTGATCAAGCGTCGCCAACTCGAGACACAGCGCGAAGCGGAACAGCAGAAAGAGGCGGATGTCCGCGGGCGCCTGCGCGATGAGCAGGAACGCAAGGCCCAGGAAGTCAAGGAGCGCGAAGAGGCCGAAGCCCGTCGCAAGGCGGAGGAAGAGCGCAAGAAGGCCGAGGAGGCCGAGGCTCGCAAACGCGAAGCGGAGGGTGCCAAGCCTGCCGCTTCCCAGAGCAGTGAGCCCGAAACCGTCGACCCGAACACACAGATGCCGCCCGACCCGTCTGCGCTCGAAGCGGCTGGTGGGCGCGTCAAGCGAAAAGGAACCGCCCAGCGCGACGATCGCGACAAGGCTGCGACTTCGCGGCCGCGCGGCGGCGGTGAGCGTCGGCGCGGCAAGCTGACCATTGCCTCTGCGCTTGGCGATGATGGCGACCGCCAGCGCTCGCTCGCCTCGGTGCGCCGCGCACGCGAGCGTGAACGCGAACGGCGTATGGGCGGGGATGAAGAGGAGGGACCGAAGAAGTCGCTCGAGGTCACCCTTCCGGAAACGATCACCCTGCAGGATCTTGCCCACCGGATGAATGAGCGCGTCCGCGACGTCGTGAAATTCATGATCGAGCAGGGCGAGATGATGCGCGGCAATGACATCATCGATGCCGACATGGCGGAGCTTATCGCCACAGAGTTCGGTCACCGGGTGAAGCGGGTCTCTGAATCGGATGTGGAGATCGGGCTGGGCGGGGAGTCCGACAAGGCTGAAGACCTCCGCCCGCGTGCGCCGGTCGTGACCATCATGGGCCATGTCGATCACGGCAAGACCTCGCTCCTGGACGCCTTCAGGCAGACAGATGTCGTCGCAGGGGAAGCCGGTGGCATCACCCAGCATATCGGTGCCTATCAGGTGAACCTGAAATCCGGCGAGAAGATCACCTTTGTCGACACTCCGGGCCATGCGGCGTTTTCGTCCATGCGGGCGCGCGGGGCCAATATCACAGACATCGTGATCCTGGTCGTTGCGGCCGATGACGGGATCATGCCGCAGACAATCGAGGCGATCAATCATGCCAAGGCGGCCGAGGTGCCGATCATCGTGGCGGTCAACAAGATCGACAAGCCCGATGCCCAGCCCGAAAAGATCCTGACAGAATTGCTGCAGCACGACATCCAGGTCGAGGCGATGGGCGGTGAAGTGCAGGCGCGGGAAGTGTCGGCACTGGAAAAGACCGGCCTTGATGAATTGACCGAGGCGATCATCCTTCAGGCAGAGCTTCTGGAACTGAAAGCCAATCCCGACAGGAATGCCGATGGCACGGTGGTCGAAAGCCAGCTTGACAAGGGGCGCGGTCCCGTGGCGACCGTCCTTGTCAGGCGTGGCACGCTCAAGCGCGGCGATGTCGTGGTCGCCGGGGCACAGTGGGGAAAGGTGCGGGCCCTGAACAATGAGCGCGGCCAGCAGGTCGCGCAAGCCGGTCCGGCCGTGCCCGTCGAAATTCTCGGCCTTGATGGTGCGCCCGATCCGGGAGAGCCCTTCAACGTGGTCGAGAGCGAGGCCCGCGCACGCGAGATCACCGAATATCGTGTCCGTCAGAAGCGCCAGGTTGCCGGCAAGGCTTCCATCGCCGCGCGCGCCTCGCTCGACCAGCTGATGAACCGGCTGAAAGATGGTGGCGGGGAGGCTCGGGAACTGCCAGTCGTGGTCAAGGCCGACATGCAGGGCTCGGTCGAGGCGATCACCCAGTCGCTTGACAAGGTCTCCACCGATGAGGTTCGCGCAATTGTCATTCACGGCGCGGTGGGTGGTATCTCGGAGAGTGACGTGCTGCTGGCACAGTCTTCGCAGGCGCCGATCCTCGCATTCAATGTCCGCGCCAACAAGCAGGCGCGCGAGCTTGCCGAGCGTGAGGGCGTCGAGATCCGGTATTATTCGGTGATCTACAATCTCATTGATGATGTGAAGGACGCATTGTCGGGCCTTCTGGCACCGGAGAAACGCGAAAACTTCATCGGCTATGCCGAAATCCTCGAAGTGTTCAACATCACACGGGCCGGCAAGGTGGCCGGGTGCCGGGTGACCGAAGGGGTGGTCAAGCGCGGCTGCGGGGTCCGGCTGTTGCGCGACGATGTCGTCATCCACGAAGGCAATCTCAAGACACTCAAACGCTTCAAGGACGAAGTGCCAGAGGTCTCTTCGGGCATGGAGTGCGGCATGGCATTCGAGCGCTATGACGACATGCACGTGGGCGACCGGATCGAGTGTTTCGAGATCGAGGAAATCCAGCGGAAACTGGACTAGCGGGCGGGCTGATTGACTGACCGGCAGGAAATCGCGGGCAAACTCTCGCAAAAGGACGTCAAGCGTCTGGTCAGGCTGACACGGGCGAGCACTGTTGGCCCCACGGCCACTTATTATGCGGGCGTGACGGCTCCGGTGATTTCTGCCGGAGTTGCCATAATGGCGCGCAGTGCGTTCAGTGCTGCCGGCTTATCCACATACTGGACGCTGATGCTGTCGGCACTGCTCGCCGCGATGACGGGAATTGTCTGGTACATCATCTTCATGCGCTGGTCCTATCGCCACACTTATGGACGCGGCGCCGAACTTACCGACGAGACCCGGATTGTCGCTGAGGATGGCGCGCTGCGTGTCGCGCGCGGGCAAATCGACTTGCGTATCGGCTGGCCGGCCGTGGTCGATGTCATGCAAAGGCGCGGCTATATCGCTATCCTTGCGCAGGGTGCAGATGCGATCATCGTGCCCGACCGGTGGTTCGGCAAGGACAAGGGCGCGCGCGAGGCGTTCCGTTCGGACTTGCGCGATCGCATGACGGCCAGTCGCATGAAAAAGGAAACCGAATAATGCCGCGACCCCGCAGGCCTGCGCCGTCTGTCCCCTCGCAACGACAATTGCGGGCAGGAGAACTCATTCGCCACGCGCTCGTCGACATCCTCATGCAGGAGGAGTTTCGCGATGAGGACCTTCAGGGCATTTCGGTCACGATTGGTGAAGTGCGTTGCTCGCCCGACCTGAAGCACGCAACGGCCTTCTGCACGCCGCTCGGTGACAGTGATCCGCAGGCGCGCGAACGCCTCGTTGCGGCCCTTAACCGGGCTGCCCGTTTCATCCGCGGCCGGCTGGGGCGTGAGATCGACATGAAATTCACGCCGCAACTGAGCTTCGTGTCTGATGCGAGCTATAATGAGGCCCGCCACATCTCCGACCTGCTGGCAAGCGATCGGGTGCGCCGCGATCTCGACGAGGACTGACCTCGCCAT
>CAYXQV010000092.1:0-3015 GCA_964467505.1 uncultured Hyphomonadaceae bacterium
GCGAGGAGGGCCCGGCTCTTCGACCGGGCATGCGGGCCTTGGGGTTCCTAAACTGCTCCCCCGTGGCATCATTCCTGCATAATTTGTTTCAAAACGCACAGATCGACACGCGAACGACACCAGGACAAGGCGGGGCCAGAATGGGCCGGACGGCATCACACAGGATTGCGGATATCGAGCAGGGCACGCTGCATTGGGACGTCGTCGAGATTGCCGGCGAGACGGCGCGCGGGCGCGAGGTTCCGGTGCCGGTGGATGTGCGCCGCGCGCTCGGCTGGCTGCCCGAACGCGGGCGCTGCGAGCTTGTGTTCGACCTTGCCGGGCCCGGCCGTGTCATTGGCCATCCCGGCGCTGAACTGATGGGCAAGCTTGAGCGGCGCATGCGCAACCATCCCGCGCTCGACGAGGCCGCGCGCCTCGCCCTGTCGAAGGGCAAGTTCACCGAGGACAGGCTGTCGCTGCCCCCGCCGGCAATCTGGCACCTGCTGGACGGGGCTACGCCGCCGGGGCGGATCGCGATAGTCGCCAGGCGCGGAAAGCTGGAACTGTGGAGCTTTGCCTACATGCAGAAAATGATTGCCGAGGCCCAGGAACTGCTCATCGAGATCGGTCTTGATCCCGGCCATCGTCCGAGGCTGGCGGCCGGGTAGCGCCGTTTCAGGGCAGGGAGCTGGCGGACTTCAGCCCTCCAGCGTGTCCTCGATCACCTGCGTGATTTTCGGCGTGTTGGCACCCTGGATGGCCTCATCGCCGATGAAGAAGGCCGGTGTGCCATTGACGCCGAGATCACGCGCGAGCGCCATCGAGTCGGCCAGTTCCTGCTGTATGGCGGTGGACTTCATGTCTGCGCGCAGCTTGTCGACATCGACGCCCGCCTCGCGCGCGATTTCATCAATATCGCCATCGTCGAGCTTGGTGTCGGTTTCCATCAGCGCGGCGTGCATCTCGAAATACTTGCCCTGTTTCTTGGCGGCGAGTGCGGCAAGCGCTGCCTGGCGGCTCTGCGGGCTGAGAATAGGGTATTCCTTGAACACCACGCGCACCTTGCCGTCATGCCTGGCGGGAAGGCCCGAGACAAAGTCCAGCGAGCGCTTGCAGTAGCCGCAACGATAATCGAAGAACTCAACGACGGTAATCTCGGCATCGTCCGGCCCGATGGCGGGATCGGATGCCTGATTGTAGAGCGCGTCCCTGTTGTCGACGATCGCCTTGCGGGCGGCCTCGGCCTCGTCGCGGCGCTGGCGTTCTCCCAGCTCGATCAGGGCTTCCTCGATGATCTGCGGGTTTTCCATGATATAGTCGCGCACGATCGTCTCGACCTGGGCGCGGGTCATGACTTCGGAATCCGCGGCGGCAGACTTTTCCGCGCAGGCAGGTGTCAGCGCGACAGTTCCAAGAGCAAGGGTCAGAAGGAGCGATCGGGTCATCGGGGGCAGTCCTGTTTCTGATATGGCATTTGTCTCAATGGCTGTGCCAGCGAAAGGCCTGAGCGTCCATGGTGACCTGCACCCAATCTGTCTGACGAATGCGTGAAGATCAGCGCGCAAAGCGACGTTGCTGGCGCCGGTAGACGTCCTGATTCTCCGGAAGCCGCGGGTCGGTGATCGCCATGATGTCGGAGGCGCGCCGGAACAGCGGTGTGCCGCGTTCAAGGTCCTTGATTGCCCGCCCGGCAAAGACATTTGCGCGTGGCAGGTCCCCGACATTATAGGCAGCCTCGGCAGTGGCGATCTGCGCCTCGGCGCGGTGTCCCTGCTTTTCCAGAGCAATGGCAAGGTTCTGCCAGGCGAAGGCATTGTGGGGTTCGGCGATCAGCGCGTCACGAAGCGCATCTTCCCCGGCCTCCAGGTCTCCCGGCTCGCCGCGCGCAATCAGCGAGCGTCCGAGATTGATCAGCAGCAGCGGCTCGCCCGCCATCAGCTCATTCGAACGCTGGTGGGGCGCGACGGATTCGGCCACCCGTCCGCTTTCAAACAGGATCTGGCCCTTGAGTTCGTGGAAATAGGGATTGTCGGGCTCAAGCTCGATCAGCGCGTTGATTTCATCCAGCGCGGTCGAGATATCGGCTGCCTGCATCGCCGCGATCGAGCGGGCATAGCGCGCCGGCGTGCTCTCATCGCTGCCGGGATATTTGCGGTAAACCTGCGCTGCAGGCTGCAGGAAGCCGATGAGCTTGGCCTGCATCATTTCGAATTCGCGCACGGTTTCCGGGGTCGGCGGAACGTCCATCAAGCCCGTCTCTTCAGCCAGCTGGCGCGCGGTACGTATGCGCTCGGACGCCATGGGGTGCGCGCGGAAATAGGGATTGCGCCGCGCTTCGGAGAGCACCTCCTGATAGCGGTAATTCTCGAAGAATTCGACCAGGCCGCGCGGTGACTGGCCAAGCTGTTCGAGATAGGCGACGGCGGCCTGGTCGGCGGCCGCTTCCTCTGACCGGGTATGCTTGAAGAAATTGAGTGCTGCGAATTGCTGCGATGAGGCAATCAGTGCTGCGCCGGCATCGCCTGCGCCCGCAGCCATCGCCAGCACGCCAAGGCCGATCGATACCAGTGCCGGGCGCATCGACACCTGCGCGGCGCGCGAGCGCGAGATCGAATGGCCGCAAGCGATATGACAGGTCTCGTGTCCGATGACGCCTTTTATCTGCCCCGGCGTTTCCGCAGCGACGATCAGGCCGGTGTGCAGGTGTATGTTCTTGCCGTTGGCGACAAACGCATTCAGCGACGGATCATTGATGATGTAGAGGTCCACATCGGCGGGCCGCAGACCGGCGACCTCCAGGATGGGATCGGTCCAGTCGCGCAGGGTCCGCTCGATCTCGGTGTCGCGGATAAGGCCCTGCGCACTCGCGCTTGACGCAGCCAGCAGGGCCACGAGCGCTGCCAGGAGCGTGCGCAAGATCGGATTGGCCATGGCCAGGATGTCCTTTTCATTTCTCGCTCATGTTAGAGCGTAAGCGCTCAGGGCCGGTATTGCGAGCCCCTGCGGGCAGGGATGACGGAAATTTCAGGTGCT
>CAYXQV010000092.1:3115-9463 GCA_964467505.1 uncultured Hyphomonadaceae bacterium
AAACAGGTTGACCCGGCCGAGTGCGGCCGCGATGTCGCTGTCGTTCGGGGCCCCGTAGACGGTTTTCGGAGTACCAGTCTGGACCAGCTCGCCGCCGCGCATGACGCAGAGGTCATCTGCACATTCCATTGCTGCGGGCGCATCATGGCTGACGAGCAGGGCCGGGATAGCGCTTTCGCGTATCGCTGCGAGCGCGGTTTCGGCAACTTCCATCCGCAGCGTCGGGTCAAGGCCGGAAAACGGCTCGTCCATCAGAATGGCTGCGGGACGTGCTGCAAGTGCGCGGGCAATCGCAACACGCTGCTGCTCACCACCGGACAACTGGTGGGGATAGGCATGCGCCCGCGTCTCCAGCCCCAGACGCGCAAGCCAGCCTGCCGCCTCGCGGTCGGCGTCGTGTCGCGCCAGGCCGGTCAGCCCGAAGCGGACATTGCGAAGGGCGGTCATGTGCGGGAACAGCGCGAAATCCTGAAAGATGAGGCCGGTGCGCCGCTTCTCGGGCGGGAATGTCCGGCCAGGCCGGGAGAGAAGCGTGTCACCGATCCGTACCTCGCCTTCATCGACCGGTTCGAGCCCTGCAAGCAGGCGCAGCAGGGTCGATTTGCCAGCCCCCGAAGGCCCGACAAGGGCGAAAACGCGGCCCGGCTCAAGGGCGAGGCTGGCGCGTGAGACAATCGGCTTGTTGCCATAGACGCGCGAGACATGCTGGGCGATCAGGCTTTCGGTCGCCACGGTCAGCTCCCCGGCCGGGCATGCGACAGGCGCCGCGAAAGATAGATCACCGGAACCAGTCCCGCCGCCGTGATCAGCAGGCAGGGCAGCGCCGCAGCGGCCAGCCGCTCATCGGAGGCATAGGCATAGGCACGCACCGCCAGTGTGTCCCAGTTGAACGGACGCAGCATCAGCGTGGCCGGCAGTTCCTTGAGAATTTCCACAAACAGGATCAGGCCGCCAACAAGTGCGCCTGAAAGCGCCACGGGAAGTTCAACCTCGCGCACCCTGCGCAGCGGCCCGGCGCCAAGTGCACGGGCCGCCTGGCCCATCGAGGCGGGGGCACGTGCCAGCGCGGCCTCCATCGGCTGGGCGCCCGCAGCGGAAAACCGGCTCACATAGATCCATACCAGCACGACCAGTCCCAGCGGGCCGACAAGCCCGAGACCAAGCTGGTCCAGCACTATCAGCCCGCCCAGCGCGAGCACTGCGCCGGGAACGGCGTATCCACCAGCCGCCGCGACGCGTGCCAGCCGTGCGCCGGGGCGACTGGTGTGGATGCCGAGCGCGATCACCAGTCCGGCGAGAAAACCGATGCTCGCAGCGATCAGCGCGAGAATGACCGAATTGATGAGCGCATCGGACACGCTGGCCGCTGGCATACCGGTTTCGATGGCCAGCCAGGCCAGGCGCAGGATCGGCACGCCGAACCCCCAGGCAAAGATGGTCACGCAAAATCCCGATGCAGCAAGTCCGGCAAGGCCCGTCAGCGGCTTGCGGTCGATCGCCTGCCAGCGTTTCGAGGTCGCTTCGCTGCCAGCCTGACCACGCTCGATCCGCTCGATGGACTGCAAGAGCAGGGCAATGGCCAGCAGGATCAGCGCCATGCGCGCGGCCGCGCCTGCATCCCCGAAGCTTGACCAGGCCTTGACCAGGCCGACCGTCAGCGTCTGCACGCCGAGAAACGAGGCCGCGCCGAAGTCTGCAGCCGCTTCCATCAGGGCAAGGGCGAGCCCGGCCGCGATGGCTGGTCGCGCGGCTGGAATTGCGACGGTGAGAAACACACGGCGCGGTCTTGCGCCCAGCGTGCGAGCCGCATCAAGCGCACAGACCGAACTTGTCGTGAAGGCCGCGCGCGCTGTGAGATAGACATAAGGGTAGAGCGCGCCGGCAAGCACGAAGGCAAGGCCGGGCAGGGAATTGATGTCGGCAAACCAGTAGTCGCGCGCGCCAAGGCCCGTGGCATCACGCAGCGCGCCCTGCAGGGGGCCAGCCACGTTGAGCAGGTCTGCATAGGCAAAGGCCAGCACATAGCCGGGCGCGGCAAGCGGCAGGATCAGCAGCCACTCAAACAGGCCGCGACCGGGAAAGCTGTACATGGTCACCAGCCACGCGGCAGGCACCGCGCTCACCAGGATCAGGGCACCGCAGAGCGCCAGCGTCGCGAGCGTGCCGGTGGTGTATTCCAGCAGCCCGGTCGCCACGATGTGCTGCCAGGCCTCGCCGCCCCCCGCAAAAAGACCCGTCAGCAGCGCGGCCACCAGCGGCGCGCCAATAATCAGCCCGGCGACCAGTCCGGGAATATCGCGCAGGGTGACAGCCGTTGGCATGAACCTTCCAGGAGCAAGGGCGGATTTCACTTCCAGCCGGCCCGGTCGAAGATCTGCTGTGCCTGCGTCTGGTTTTCACCCAGCACGCGCAGGTCAAGTTCGCTTTCGCGAAATTGTGGCAGGCGTTCCAGCCCCTCTGGCAGGTCTGCGTTTTCGATAACGGGAAACTCCTTCGTTTCGGTCACCAGCAGCGTCTGCCCCTGCGGACTGGCGAGGAATTCGATAAAGGCCCGGGCAGCATCGCGGTGCGGAGCATTGGCAGCCATGGCAGCGCCGGTGATGTTGGTGTGCACGCCGTCGCCGGCCGACACAAAGGCCAGTGCTGTGGCGCCAGCCGCCTCGCGATCGGCAGCAGACGAACTTTCAGCAAGGCGCACCCAGTAATAATGATTGGTGATCGCCACGCTGCAGGCACCCGCCGCAACCGCCTTGATCTGTGCGGTGTCGCCGCCTTGCGGTTCACGTGCGAAATTGTCCCTTACCGCCCCGGCCCATTGCATCGCCGCCTCGCTGCCTGATCTCGCAATGATCTCGCCGAGCAGGGAGAGATTGTAGATATTGGTGCTTGAACGCGCGCAAACCTCGCCGGAGAAGCGCTCATCGGCAAGGTCGGTCATGTCGTCGAGCGAATCGCCGTCGATCTTCTCGGGGTCGTAGGCAAGAACCCTGTAGCGCTTGGCAAGGCCCACCCAATGACCATCGCTGCCGCGAAGACGTGGCGGTATCAGCGCATTCAGCCGGGCCGAGCCGATGGGACCGGTCAGCCCCGCCTCCTGGAACCGCCAGAGCGTTCCGGCATCGGCCGCGACAATCACGTCAGCCGGGCTGTTTTCGCCTTCGGCCGCCATTGTTTCAAGCAGTTGGGCAGCACCCGCCTCGCGCGTGCGCACGCCGATCCCGGTCTCCGCCTCGAATGCGTCATAAAGAAGCTGGTCTGAGTCGTAATGCCGGGTCGAATAGACATTGACGACGCGGCTGCCGGCTGCGTCGGGGGCGCTGTCGCTTCCCATCTGTCCAGAACATGCAACCGTCATGGCACTGGCGAGAATAAGCAGCGCAGCGTAGCAGGCAGGCTGCAGTGTAGCTTTGATCGGCATGAAACTTGCTCCAATTACAGCTTCAAGGATAGGGATTGTGCGAATCAATCTCAACTGCGGCACGTTGGCGACGTCGGGATATTAACAGATTTCCAGGGCGAGTTCCCGGACGGGCTTTCTTTCGAGGCGAGATTGATTTTGCAAGTCTGCTGCGGTTACGGTACGTTAAGATTTGAGTAAGGGGTGACGAGAATGTCGGATGTGGTGGTCAATCTCGGGCTGGAGCGCCCGCGCGATGAAGTGGTTCTGGCAAGCGCAATAGAGACATATACAAATTGGCGCCAGTATATGTGCAACCGGGATGAGCGCCATGAGGATGGAGAAGCGCCTGACATCATGGTCAAGACGCGGCATGCTGCCGATGGCAATGTGATCAAGACGCTGATCTTCCAGGATCGCCGCTGGGCCGCAGCCTTCCTGCGTATATGGCGCAGTGAGCGCCGCCGCGAGTCCTGATCGCCCGCCCGGCCGCCCTCGCATTGGCGAGACCGTTTGTCATCGTTACAAGCTGTGCATGCCAGGTGTAATGACCCACATTATGGCAGACCCGTTTCCAGATCACAGCGCGGTTTCCGATCCGCCGCCAGGACATGTCGCGATCGCCGGAGCTGGCCTGATCGGCCTGTTTTGTGCTTGGTCACTGGCACGCCGCAACGTGGCCGTCACATTGTTTGACCGCACAGGGCCGGGGCGCGGGGCCAGTCACGCCGCCGCAGGGATGCTGGCGCCTGCCTATGAAGCTGCAGGCGAAACCGGCGCCCATCCCCGCCTGTTTGATCTTTGCCTTGCCGGAGCGGCTCTCTGGGGGAAAACTGCCCGCCAGCTTGAGGCGGAGTCTGGTATCGCGATTGACTATCGCGCCCGCGCCACCATGGCTGTGGCAGGTGATGTCTCCCAACTCCACCATCTCAACCGCGTGGCTGGCGGCTGCCGCGCGCATGGACTTGAATTTGAAAGCCTCGATGAACGCGCGGCCTGTGCAATCGAACCGGCGCTTGCCACGGGCATTGCGGGTGCGCTTTTGCTGCCGAGTGATGCGCAGGTCGACAATCGGCGGACGATGGCTGCGCTGATCGGTGCGCTTGGGAGTCGCGGTATCACGGTTCAGACCGGGATCGACATGGCCGACGTGGAGGTCGGCCCGGCCGGTGTGCGCCTTCCGGGCGGTGTGCACGCGGATGTGCTTGTCGATGCGACAGGCTGGCAGGCCACGGGCATGACACCGGTCAAGGGTGTGGCGCTGGCACTGGCGCCCCGGGCAGACCTGCCACAGCGCGTGGTGCGTTTCGGCAAGCATTACCTGGTGCCAAGGCGCGACAGGGTCATCCTCGGCGCCACTGTCCAGCCGGGCGAGAGCAGCACTGATATCAGTGGGCCGGCCGTGATCGGGCTGATCGATGCCGCCGAGCGCATTTGCCCGGGTGTCGCTCGCGCCGAAATCATCGAACGCTGGGCAGGTGTGCGCCCACGAACCGGCGACCTCGCCCCGATGATCGGATGGCGCGGTCCACGTCGCTACATGGCAGGAGGGCATTATCGAAACGGTGTCCTGCTCGCTCCGCTGACCGGGGAACTGGTCGCCGTGCACATTCTCACCGGCCAGCAAAGCCCCCTGGCCGCAGCATTCGATCCGGTCCGACGCGGGGTCAGGTTGTCGTGATGCTGGACGTCCACACTGTTGAGGGCATATCTGGCCGAAAACGAGGAGACGAAAGACATGCACACGATTGCGGAGATGACACAGGACCAGTTCGCCATCCGCGATGCGGTAGAGCGGACCTGCTCACAGTTTGGCGATGACTACTGGCTGCAGACCGATGAGACTGGCAACTGGCCCGAGGCCTTCTGCGATGCGATGGCGCAAGGCGGCTGGCTGGGTGTGGCCTTCCCGGAGGAGTATGGCGGGGCCGGTCTCGGGCTGAGCGAAGCGGCGCTGGTGATGCAGACGGTGACGCGATCGGGCGCCGGGTTTTCAGGAGCCTCGGCCATCCACCTGAACATTTTCGGACCCAAACCCCTGGAGAAGTTCGGCACGCCCGAGCAGAAAAAGGAAAATCTTCCCAAGATCATCTCCGGCCAGGAGAAGATGTGCTTTGCCGTCACCGAGCCCAATTCCGGCCTCGACACGTCCAGCCTCCAGACAAAGGCCGAGCGAACCAATTCCGGCTACACGATCAATGGCCGCAAGATCTGGACGACAGGGGCGCAGCGCGCCGACAAGATCCTGATCATCGCGCGCACCACGCCGAAGGAAGAGTGCTCCAAGCCCTATCTCGGCCTGTCGCTGTTCTACACCGATTTCAACCGCGACCGGATCGAGGCCAATCCCATCCCGAAAATGGGCCGCAAGGCGGTCGAGTGCAACACGCTGTTCATTGACGGGCTTGAGGTGCCAAAGGACCATCTGATCGGCGAGGAGGGGGCAGGGTTCAAATACCTGATCGAGGGCCTGAACCCCGAGCGCGTCCTGTTTGCGGTGGAAAGTGTGGGACTGGGATTTGCTGCGCTTGAGCGCGCCGCGCGCTATGCAAACGAGCGCATCGTGTTCGGTCGGCCAATCGGCCAGAATCAGGGCATTGCCCACCCACTTGCGAAGGCCTGGGCGGAACTGTCGGCAGCTGAGTTGCTGGCCTACAAGGCTGCAGCGCTTTTTGATTCGGGCCAGGACTGCGGAGCCGAAGCCAATGCCGCGAAATATCTCGGCTGCGAGGCCGGTTTCAGGGCCTGCGAAACCTCCGTGCTGAGCCATGGCGGGATGGGCTATGCCAAGGAATACCATGTCGAGCGTTTCATGCGCGAGGCGATGCTGGCCCGCATTGCGCCGGTCAGCCGGGAGATGATCCTGAATTTCATCGCCGAAAAAGTGCTCGGCCTGCCGAAGAGCTACTGACCCGCTGTTGAAGAAGTGTCTTCAGGTTTTCCTCGTCCTT
>CAYXQV010000093.1:0-5400 GCA_964467505.1 uncultured Hyphomonadaceae bacterium
CGCTGCAGGGGCTGGAGCGCGAAAGCTTGCTGAGACTGGTTCGGGTTCCTTTCCTGTATCAGGCCGGTGCGGCGCAGCGTCCCCCGCCCGGTGACTGGCGAACCTGGTTGTTCATGGGCGGGCGAGGATCGGGCAAGACGCGCGCAGGGGCTGAGTGGCTGCGGTTTTCCCTGCTCTATGGTGACTGCGCGCGCGCTGCGCTGATCGGTCCGACGCTTGGCGATGTCCGCGAGGTGATGATCGAGGGGCCCTCTGGCCTTCGGGCGCTGTCTTATGCGTATGGCGGGCAGGCCCCGGTTTTCGAGGCCTCGCGGCGCCGCCTGCTCTTCGACAATGGCGCGCAGGTCCATGCCTATTCCGCCGAGGATCCGGACAGTCTTCGCGGGCCGCAATTCGATGTCGCATGGTGCGATGAGATCGCCGCCTGGGCCTATCCGGATGCGACATGGGACATGCTCCAGTTCGCCCTGCGCCTCGGCCAGCGCCCGAGAGCCATTGCCACGACGACGCCGCGCCCGATCGACCTGGTGCGCCAGCTTGTGGCCGATCCGGGCTGTGCGGTGACGCGCGCGCGAACGGCCGACAATGCCCACAATCTCGCGCCGGGCTTTCTTGCGACCGTCGAGCAGGCCTATGGTGGCACAAGGCTGGGGCGCCAGGAACTGGAAGGCGAATTGCTGGAGGCCGATGAGGGCTGCCTGTGGACGCGCCGGTTGCTGGAGTCTGCGCGCACAGCCGAACGCCCCCGGGAATATGAAGACACCATTGTGGCTATCGATCCGCCCGCCGGCGCCTCGCTGACATCGGATGCGTGCGGGATCATCGCTGCCGCCCGCGCGCAGGCGCCCGGCTTTCCGGCGCGCTGCCTCATCCTTGCCGATGCAACCGCGCAGGGCCTCTCGCCCCTGGACTGGGGGGCAAGGGCCGTCGCGCTCGCCCAGACTGTCGGCGCCAGCTCCATTGTCGCAGAAGCCAATCAGGGCGGCGAGATGGTTCGCCATACGCTTGAGACGGCGGGATGCGACGTGCCTGTCCGGCTGGTGCGCGCGCGGGTCGGCAAGCGCGAGCGGGCAGCGCCGGTGGCTGCCCTCTATGCGCGCGGTCGGGTTGCCCATTGTGAGGGGCTGGGCGATCTGGAGCGTGAAATGTGCGCCTTCGGGACCAGCGGACAGGCAGGCTCACCCGACCGGGTCGATGCGCTTGTCTGGGCGGTCTGGACCCTGATGCTGGACACAAGGTCTGCCGCACGGGTCCGCCGGGTCTGAGGTGTCAGCGGCCTGTGCGGAACGCCTTGCGGCCGAGATAGCGTTTTTCCGACGCTCCCGCTTGGGCGGGTTCCGGCTCGCTTGCTGGCGCGTGTTTGTGTGACCCCGCACGCGGCCGCGTGGTCGCTCCGTCGAGAAGGGCGCGCACATGCGAGACGCCAGCCGTGCCGGTGCGGAAATCCTCCTGGCCCCTGGTACTGTCGAGGCGGGCGGCAAGCTGACGGGCCTGTTTCGCCGTCAGCGAGTCCAGCGTCTTGTCGAAGATGTCGTCGCCCAGCGCATCACGAATGGCGATGATGTCTGAAAGCGTCTGGCGCCCTGCGATCAGTTGTTTCTTGGCCAGCTGGCGCGCCGACAGCGCCCAGTCACCATCCTTGATATTCCGAAAGGTTTCAGGTGCGCGCAGCATGGCCGCCATCGCGGCCTTCCCGTCAATGAGCAGGCTCATGCAGATGATCCTTCACTTCGATGAGGAGGGCATTGAGGATGACCAGGGCATCCCCGCCCCATTTCTGGCCAAAGGTTGGCTGGTGGCCCAGCTCGATCGGATTGACGGCGAAATCGGGCGAGGAGGGAATTGTCGTCGCCAGCAGTGTGTATTCGCTTTCCGGTTCGTTTGCGCCATCGTTCATCGCCTTGAGAACGATTCGCTGGTGGGGCGAACTGGTATAGCGGGTCGCCAGGACCAGCGGTTTTCGCTCCACGCCGCGATCGCGCAGATGGGTCATGACATCGCCCGTAAACAGGTCCAGACCGAGCGTCGACATGAAATCGGGAATGGTTGGCACGATGATCAGGTCCGAGGTGGCCAGCACCGACTCCGTCATCGCCGAGATGCCCGGCGGGCAGTCGCAGATGATCATGTCATATTCTTCGCGCAAGTTGTTGAGATCGCGCCGCAGGCGATTGCCGACGCGGCTCTCGATGGCGCGCATCGCATAGCCCTTTTCGGTGAGCGCATAGATCAGTTCGCGTTCGGTGCGCCTCAGGCCCGGAGAGGATGCCACAAGGCTGATATCGAGCTGGCGACCGGCATGGCTGACATCGCTGGCGCGCGGTGTGACAAAGTCCGACAGCGGCATCAGGCGTTCGCCGAAGAAATTCTCGTTGAGATATTCCGTCACCGTCTTTTCGTCCGAGATCGCCTGGAACAGGCGCTCGTCTCCCTCAGCTCCGAACAACAGCATGGAGGCATTCGCCTGCATGTCCAAGTCGATGAGGAGCACTTTTCGCCCCTCCGCGGCAAATGATTCCGCAAGGCTGACACAGGTCGTGGTCTTGCCGACCCCGCCCTTCGAATTCGCAACGGTGATGATCTGTCCTGACATGTGGCTTTCGAATCCCGACTGAAAGAGGGCGAACACTAGCGAAAGCCGGGCCCGGTTTCCATGCCCTTGCGACAGAGCGCGGGTTGCCCGTCATCTGTCCGCGAGTCGGCGGTGCTCAACTCATTGTTTTTAATGATAAAATCATGGTGGTTATCCGACCGCACATCCCGCTCGCCTAGAAATGATCAAGTTCGCAAGTGGCGGATGAAGCGGATGGGAGCGGCGCATGAGATGGCCCTGGCAGGACAGACACGATGAAAAATCGGCAGGCGGCCCGCTTGTGGCCCTTGCCCAGCTGGCTGCGCCCCGTTGGGGCAGCCGTTCGCCGATGGCGCTGGCCCGCGACGGATATGCCGGCAATCCGGTGGCCTATCGCTGTATTCGCATGATTGCAGAGGCGGCCGCATCGGTTCCGCTCGACACGGGCGATGGTGCGCTTTCCCAGCTGCTGGAAAGCCCTGCACCCGGCATCGATGGCCGCAGCCTGCTGGAAGCGTTCTATTCCAACCTTCAGATTGCGGGAAATGCCTATGTCGAGGCGGCGCAACTGGCCGATGATGAACCGCCAGGCGCCCTGTTCGTGCTGCGCCCGGAGCGGATGAAGGCGGTCACGGGCTATCATGGCTGGATCGAGGGGTGGACCTATGATGTCGGCCACGGCCGGCGGACGATTTCGCGGTCATCGGATGGCTGGCTGCCGGTCCTCCAACTGAAGCTTTTCAATCCACTTGATGACGTGCTGGGACTGGCCCCGCTGGCGGCGGCGCGCCGCTCGCTCGACCTGCACAATTCCGGCGCCGACTGGCAGAAGGCGCTGATCGACAATTCCGCAAGACCCTCAGGCGCTCTTGTCTATGGACGCGATGGCTCACGGATGAGCGATGAGCAGTTCGACCGCCTGAAGGGCGAGCTGGAAAGCGCGCACACCGGAGCGGCCAATGCCGGTCGCCCGCTCCTGCTGGAAGGCGGGCTCGACTGGAAGCCGATGTCGCTTTCGCCTGCGGACATGGACTTTCTTGAAGCGCGCCACGCCGCCGCGAGGGAAATCGCGCTGGCTTTCGGTGTGCCGCCCATGCTGCTCGGGATACCGGGTGACAACACCTATTCCAATTATCGCGAGGCCAATGGTGCATTCTGGAAGATGACGGTGCTGCCGCTGGCGGAAAAGATGGCGGCGGCACTGACAACATGGCTCGGGCCGAGATTTGGCGGGGCAGAGGTGCGCGCGCTCGCCGGATGCGTTCCGGCGCTTGCGGCAGAGCGTGCCGAGACCTGGACGCATATCGACGCCGTGAGCTTTCTCAGTGTCGAGGAGAAGCGCGCCCTTGCCGGGCCGCTCCCTGAAGCGGGAGGCCGGTCATGAGCGGGGCAGGTCTCGATCGCCGGATCAGCATGGGTGTCATCACGGCACTTGCCCTGCAACTGGCCGCCGCGCTGATCTGGACCGGCGCGGCTGCGCAACGGCTCGATACGCTGGAAAGCGCCCAGCATGCGGCGCGGACCGAACCGGTGCGGCTCGCCCGGCTGGAAACCCGGCTCGATCATATTGCGGTCCAGCTGGATCGGATCGAACAGCGCCTGGAGCGTCAGCCATGACCGGGCCGGTCCTGATCGAAGGCTATGGCGCGATTTTCGGCGTCGAGGATCTCAGCGGCGACATCGTGCGCGCCGGCGCCTTTGCCCGAAGCCTGAAGACGGGCGGGTTGCCGGAAATGCTGCTGCAGCATCGCAGCCGCTCACGCGCCGGCCGCTGGGTCCGGGTGCTTGAGGATGGCCGCGGACTTTTCGTGCGCGGAATGGTCGAGAGTGATGGGGCACAAAGGCTGCTCGATGGCGGGCTGGATGGCCTGTCGATCGGGTTCCGGCCGCGGCTGTGGAAACCGCGCCCGGGAGGCGGGCGCGACCTCATCGATCTGGAACTGATCGAAATTTCCCTTGTCGCCAGACCGATGCAGCCGCGTGCGCGCCTGCATCTGGCGGCCCGGGGAGCGGCAAGGGCCGCCTGATGGCGGTGGAATTCAGACAGCTTGGTGAAACGGGAGATGACATGACCAAGGAAACGAAAATGGTGCCTTCGGATGCCGGTTCGGCGCAGGCTGAACTCATGGCGGCCTTCGAGGCCTACAAGCAGGCAAATGATGTGCGCCTTGCAGAGATGGAAGCAAAGGGTGCGAGTGACCCGCTGACCGATGAACGCCTCAAGCGCATCGACCGGCGGCTTGAGGCCCTCAGCCTGAAATCGGTCCAGCCGGCCCTGTTCAATGGTGGCGGGAGCGATCCTGATGCTACCGAACGCCAGGCAGCATGGCAGCGCTATCTGCGCGGGGGTGATGAAAGCGGGCTTGCGCGCCTCGACACAAAGTCGCTGAACACCGGCAGTGACGAGCAGGGCGGCTATGTCGCCCCGCCGGAACTCGACCGGATGATCGAGGCACGCCTGCAGGCGGCTTCGCCGATGCGTGCGATCGCTTCGGTTCGCCAGACATCGGCCGGCGTCTACAGAAAACCGGTCGGGCTGGGTGCAGCGGCCGCCTGGGCCGGCGAGACCGAAGCGCGCGGCGAGACCACGGCGCCCAATCTCGCCCTGCTCGAATTTCCGGCAGGGGAACTCTACGCCATGCCGGCGGCCACCCAGACCCTGCTGGAAGACAGTTTCGCCGACATCGATGAATGGCTCGCCGATGAGGTTGAGGCGGCATTCTCCGCGCAGGAAAGCGCTGCCTTCGTGACCGGCGATGGTGTCGGCAAGCCCAAGGGCCTGCTCGACTACACCATCACACCAGAGGCAAGCCACCAGTGGGGGCAGA
>CAYXQV010000093.1:5500-9380 GCA_964467505.1 uncultured Hyphomonadaceae bacterium
CAATGGGGTGACCCAATGACACTGACGGTGATCACACCGCCGGGCGAAGCGCCGGTATCGCTTGGCGCCGCGAAAGAGCATCTGCGGATCGGCCATGATGGCGAGGACGCCCACATTACGCGCCTGGTGGCGTCGGCCACTGAAAGGCTGGAGACGGCTGCGGGCCTTGTCCTGGTGATGCGGGCTCTGCGACGGACCTGCAGCCAGTGGCCGGCGCGATTGCTGGGGCGTGGTCACCTGCTGCGACCCGGGCCCGTCACACGGCTCCTGCGCGTGTCGATGATCGATTCCGATGACGGTGTTGAGGACATCACGGCGCGGCTGCGTTTCGAAAACGGGCGGCTTTCCCTGCGCCCCTGGAGCATTCTTCCGCCTGTTGCGGCTGGTGGGCGTATCGAGATCGATTTCGAGGCTGGCTATTCCGCCGATGCCGCGGGTGTGCCGGCAGACCTGAAACTGGCCGTATTGATGCTGGTTGCCGACAGCTACCAGCGTGCGCCTTCAGCCGGCGAAAGCACCGCCGGCCTGCCCGACGCTGTGCGC
This sequence comes from uncultured Hyphomonadaceae bacterium, assembly GCA_964467505.1. GTDB lineage: Bacteria > Pseudomonadota > Alphaproteobacteria > Caulobacterales > Hyphomonadaceae > UBA5336. The sequence goes on from CAYXQV010000093.1 coordinate 6,044, forward strand.
GCGATCCTCTCTGCCCGCCGGGAGATACGGATATGAGCGCGCTGCAGGCCATGCCGGCGATGTCGGGCGCAGACCTTTCGCGCGCGGTGCTCAACCAGTTGCGCGCTGATGGCGGCGTGCGCGACCTCTTCGGAATACCGCCGCGCGTCCATGATGGCGAGCCGGGTGCGCCTGCTTTCCCCTTCGCGCAACTGGAAAGCGTCCAGGAAACCGATGCCGGATCGGCCGGCGTGCCGGGCCGCGACTACCGCATCACGATCTCCACCGCTTCGCGCCATGGCGGGCGCTCCTTTGCGATGGAACTTGTCGGAACGCTGCGCGCGGCACTCGAGACAATGGACCTGCAGGTTCCCGGACAACGCATCGTCCTGCAGCAGGTCGTTTATGCCGACGCAATGCGCTCGGCCGACCGGCGCCGTTTTCGTGGCCTGGTCAGGGTGCGGATCATCACAGAGGAGGAAGCCTGATGGCAGGCCAGAAAGGCAGGGATGTCCTGATACGGGTGTCGGACGGCGCCGGGGGCTACGAGACGCTGGCGGGGATCCGCACAACGCGCTTCCAGCTGTCGGCTGCGCGGATCGATGCGACCAGCGCTGACAGCCCGGATGCCTGGCGAGAGCTGGTCGCCGGGGCGGGCGTGAAATCTGCACGCGTGTCAGGTGCCGGCGTGTTCAAGGACGCGGCCAGCGACACGCGGATGCGCGAGGTCTTCTTTTCCGGCCAGGCGCCGGACTGGGAACTCGTCGTGCCGGGCTTCGGCGTGCTGCGCGGTGCGTTCCAGATTTCCGAGCTTGCCTGGGACGGGACCCATGATGGCGAGGCCGGTTTTTCGGTCAGCCTCGAAAGCGCAGGCGCGCTGGGCTTCGCAGCGACCGGAGACGGGGCATGAACGCGGTGCGCGGCGAGAGCGAAATCATCATTGGCGGGCAGGCCTGCCGGCTCTGCCTGACGCTTGGGGCCCTGGCAGAGATCGAGGCGGCATTTGGCTGTCGCTCGATGGGTGAGTTGACGGCGCGGCTGCGGAGCCTGTCGGCCAGCGACCTTTCGGCCGTTCTCGCGGCGCTCCTGCGCGGTGCCGGCGAGACGCAGATGGCAGCGCGCGTCAGAGAGCTTCCGGTTTCGCCTTCGCTCGCCGCTGGCGCCGTCGCCGAAACCTTCCGGCGTGCGCTGGAGACGTAAAGCGATGCTGCCATGGCCAGACATGTTCCGCGCCGCACTGTCGGCTGGCATCGCGCCGGACGCGTTCTGGCGGCTGTCACTGACGGAATGGCGATGGCTCGGCACGGCGCGCGCATCGCCCATGAGCCGGGCGCAATTCGACGCGCTGCGCCTGCGCGAGCCGACACCTGCAACCAAGGAGGAAACGGGAAATGGATGAGTTCGAGCAAAGAATGGAGGAGGCTGGCATCGCATTGACAGCGCTTGCCGACGGACCAGGCGCGCAGGCTGCGCAGGCGCTGGAGTCGGCCTTTGAAAGTGCTGGCCAGCGCATCGAGGAGACACTCGCGCGCGCGGCGCGTTCGGGAGAGCTGGACTTCCAGCGCATGGCGGAATCGATCCTCAGGGATCTGGCGCGGATCGCGGCCGAGGCGGTGTTTGCCGGCGGCGGGGGAAGTGGTGCGCCGACAATCAACCTGAACATGACGCAGGCCAGTGGCGGCGAGGCGCGAGGCATTGTCGCCAGCCAGGGCGCCATTTCTGCGGCGCTTGCGCGCGCGGCGGCATCGGGTGGGAGGTTCCTGTGAGTCTGTCGGGTTTTCATGATGTGAGGTTCCCTCTCGCGCTCGCCTTCGGCGCGGTCGGCGGGCCGGAGCGGCGCACCGAGATTGTCCAGCTTGCCAATGGCGCAGAGCAGCGCAATTCGGTCTGGTCGGGGTCTCGCCGGCGCTGGGACATTGGCAGCGCGGTCTCGACGCTGGACGAACTCAATGCGCTGATCGAATTCTTCGAGGCACGCAGCGGCCCGCTTCACGGGTTCCGGTTCCGCGACTTCACCGATGATCGCAGTTCGCGGCCCGACCAGGCCGAAACACCCTTCGACCAGTTGCTCAGCGAAGGTGATGGGGTGCGCACGCAGTTCCAGCTGGTCAAGCATTATGGCGACACGCAAAGGCGCATCCTCAAGCCCGTGGAGGGTTCGGTGGGTCTTGCCCTCGACGGTGCGGCGATCACCGAGGGTTTCAGTGTCGACCATACGACCGGGCAGGTCAGTTTTGACGTCGCGCCAGACGCCGGGGCAGTCGTGACAGCCGGCTATCGCTTCGATTGTCCCGCCCGCTTCGACGGCGATGCCATTGATGCCAGCCTTGAGGGCTTTGGTGCCGGGCGGATCGTCAATGTCCGGCTGATCGAACTGATCGGATAGGCCATGACAAATTCCAAGACACGCTTGCTGGATACGCTTTCAACAGGCGCAGCGACGACATGCCTTTGCTGGAAGCTGACGCGCAGTGACGGTCTGGTTATTGGCGTCAGCGAACATGACCGCGCGCTGACCTTTGACGGTGTCACTTACGCGCCCGGCGCGGCATTCGAGCAGCCGGAATTCTCGACCGGCACCGGGTTTGCGCCCGGACGCGGCGATGCGCGCGGCGCGCTGTCGAGCGATGCGATCACGGAAAGTGACCTCGCGGCGGGCCTTTGGGACGATGCCAGGGTCGATGTCTACCGGGTCGACTGGCGCAACAGCGATGCCCGTGCATGGGTATGGTCAGGCCGGCTGACCGAATTGCGCCAGACCCGGGGCGGGTTCGAGGCGGAGCTTGTCTCGCTCAAGTCCGATCTTGAGCGGCCCGTGGGGCGCGTCTTTTCGCGCCGGTGCGATGCCGTGCTCGGTGATGCGCGCTGCCGGGTTGATACCTCATTGCCGGAATTTGCCGGCCTGGAATGCGACCACCGGCTTGAGACCTGCCGGGACGTGTTCGCCAATATCGAGAATTTTCGCGGATTTCCGCATCTTCCCGGACCCGATTTCATCCTGTCCGGCCCGGCAGCCGGCGGCAATGACGGGGGCCAGCGATGAAGCGCGCGCAGATCGTCGATTGTGCGCGCGCCTGGATCGGCACACCGTATCGACATCAGGCGAGCGCTTGCCGGGTCGGGACCGACTGCCTGGGCCTGCTGCGCGGGGTCTGGCGCGAATTTCATGGCAGCGAGCCGCAAGCGGTTGCGGCCTATACGCCTGACTGGGCCGAGGCGAGCGGCGATGAAAGGCTGCTTGACGCGGCCCGGAAATATCTCGTCGAGATACCTGTCGGCGGTGCGCGAGAAGGCGACGTGCTCCTGTTCCGCATGGCGCCGGGCTGTCCGGCCAAGCACTGCGCGATTGTCAGCCGCG
>CAYXQV010000094.1:0-9356 GCA_964467505.1 uncultured Hyphomonadaceae bacterium
AAGGTCAGCCCTCATGAGTGGCGAGGCGGCCGCGCCATCTGCGGAACAGGCGCAGCTGCGCCGAACGCGTCTTGCCCGGCAGGCGCAACTCGACAAGCGCATGCGCGTGCTTGTTACTCCGGAAGGGGCCGCGCTGAACCTGAAGATTGGCACATTCGGCGAGCGGGCCGGCGCTTTCCTGATCGATTTCATGATCCAGTGGGCGGTCGGGCTTGCCATTATTCTCGCCATTGCCTGGGGGACGTCACAGCTCGGTCTTGCCGGCTGGTCGATCGGGGGCGCACTGATCGGTGTTGTCGTGTTCTTCCTGCGCAACTTCTATTTTGTATGGTTCGAGATGGGCCGCAGGGCTGCCACGCCCGGCAAACGGCTGGTCGGCCTGCGCGTGGCGGCGCGCGATGGCGGCCAGTTGAAGGCCGAAGCGGTGCTGGCGCGCAATTTCATGCGTGAGATCGAGGTTGGCCTGCCGCTGTCCTTCCTGTTCATGACGGGCGACCAGGTGAACGCCCTGATCGGGCTTTTCGGTTTTCTCTGGTCGGGGGTGTTCATGTTCTTTCCGCTGTTCAACAGCGACAGGCTGCGCGTGGGCGACCTCGTGGCCGGCACCTGGGTGATCCATGCGCCTCGCGCCCGGCTGATGCCTGACATCGCGTCTGCGCGAGCGGCGGCCACCAGTGATGCCGGCGAGGTGTTCGCCTTTACCTCCGAGCAGGTCGAGGCTTACGGCATTCACGAGTTGCAGGTGCTCGAAGATGTGCTTCGGCGTTCAAGCGCGCCCGTACACGGGCAGGTGGCCACCCGCATCCGCCAGAAGATCGGCTGGCAGGCCCAGCCCGGCGAGAAGGATCTCGACTTTCTCGAAGCCTATTACAGCGCCCTGCGCCGACGGCTTGAACAGCGCATGCTGTTCGGTGAGCGCAAGGAAGACAAGTTCGACACGCGCTGATCACTCTGCCAGCACGCATTGGTCCAGCCCCTCGCTGGCGACAACCCGCATGCGGGCTTCCAGTGTCAGGGCCCGCTGGCGCACATAGGGGCCGGGCGGGTCGAGACGCCACTTGTTGGGGCTTGGCAGCACGGCCGCAAGCAGCGCCGCCTCGCGAACCGACAGGTCACGCGCCGGTTTGCCAAAGCGGATCCGGGCTGCGGCGTCGGCTCCGAAAATGCCATCGCCCCATTCGGCGATATTCAGGTAATGCGCCATCACCCGGCGCTTGCTCCAGACGAAATCGGTGAAGACTGCCATCCAGGCTTCGCCCGCCTTGCGCACCAGCCCGCCGCCATTCCACAGGAACAGGTTCTTGGCTGTCTGCTGGGTGATGGTCGAGGCGCCGCGCAGCCCCTTCCCGGCGCGGTATTCGCCGACCGCCTCGGCGATGGCGTCGGGATCGACACCGCGATGGCTGCAAAACTTGCTGTCCTCAGCGGCAATGACAGCGCGCACGAGATGCGGTGATATCTCGTCGAGTGGGACCGGCCGGCGCCGCACGCTCTCGCCCTCGGCCATGCGCTGGACCATGAGAAGTGTGCCCGGCGCGGGAAGCACGCCCAGCGCCAGGGCGTAGACATGCACGCCGATGAACACACCGGCGGCGAATTTCAGCGCGAGGCGTGCCGCCTGCCAGAGCCTGGTGCCCCGCGTTTTCCTGCTCATATGGCTTGCGCCCCCATCTGCCACTCCTCACGCACATGCGCGACCGTCTCATTTGCCTGCCGGGCAGCCTTTTCGCGGTCAAACCGGGCAGGATCAAGGCGCGCAAGTGCCCAGATGGCCGCTCCGCGCACGATATCGCTGGCGTCATCGAGCAGCGGGGTGAGCGCGGGCACCATGGCGGGCGCACCGCTATTGCCGATCGCGATGGCAACATTGCGGACAAACCGGTCGCGGCCCGTGCGCTTGACCGGCGAGCCTGCGAAAACCTCCCGGAAGGCGCTATCGTCGAGGGCTGCAAGGTCGGCCAGCGCTGGCAGTGTCGTTTCGGGACGCGGGTGCAGCAGCCGCTCGTGTCCGGCCCTTGCGAACTTGTTCCAGGGGCACACGGCCAGGCAGTCATCGCAGCCATAGATGCGGTTGCCCATCGCCGCGCGCAGGTCTCGCGGGACCGGGCCCTTGTGCTCTATGGTCAGGTAGGAAATGCAGCGGTTTGCATCCAGCTGGTAGGCGGCTGGAAACGCATTGGTCGGGCAGGCGTCCAGACAGGCGCGGCAGGAACCGCAATGGTCGGGTTCGCTGGCGTCCGGCTCAAGCTCTGCGCTTGTCAGCAAGACGCCGAGAAAGAACCAGTTGCCCAGCCGCCGCGAGAGAAGGTTCGTGTGTTTGCCCTGCCAGCCGAGCCCGGCGCGCGCCGCCAGGGGTTTTTCCATCAGCGGCGCGGTGTCGACAAACACCTTCACCTCCTCACCTGTCTCTTCGGCAAACCGGCGGGCAAGCTGTTTCAACCGTTTCTTGAGCACGTCATGATAGTCGGCGCCGCGCGCATAGACCGAGATATTGCCGTGCCGGCGATGGGCGAGCGTGTCCATCGGGTCGTGATCGGGGCCGTAATCGAGGGCGACGACGAGCGCTGAGCGGGCATTCGCCCACATGGCTGTCGGGGCCTTGCGCCGCTCCAGCGTGGTCTCCATCCAGTCCATCGTCGCGTGACGGCCGTCCTCGACGAACTGCGCCAGGCGCGCGCCCTCAACCGACCAGTCGCCATCAGCCCGCGCGATGCGGCAGTCGGAAAAGCCAAGCGCGGCAGCGTGGGACTTGAGGCGCGATTCGTTGGACATGGGGCTTCAGTTCGGCCCGAAAAACGACGGGTCAGCAAGGTCAGTTGAAGAATTTCAGGACCGTCCAGGCAAGCCAAACGATTATATAGCCGGCCACGCCGGCCACGAGTGTTCCGCCAATTCTCATGAGCAGGTCGACTTCGGCCACACCAAGAATGGTCCATGCCAGCAAACCGCCGCCGATGACCGCGGCGGTACCGAGCAGGAGTTCGAAAAGGCGGAATGTGCCATCGAGAAGGTTCCAGAAGCGCTCGATCATCGTTCAACTCCACCCCGTCCTGGCCAGGATGCAGGCCAGTCGACATACACCCCTGTGCTCACTCCTAAAAGTCAAGATTCGGATAATGGCCGGCGGCGCGCGTGCCGTCGATGCGCTCGCTTAGCAATGGACGAAAGCTCGGTCGTGATTTGAGACGGGCATACCAGGACTTCAGATCGGGAACGCTGGTCCAGTCGACATCACCGAAATAATCGAGACTGGACAGTTGCGCAGCCGCTGCCAGGTCCGCCAGCGAAAGGTGCCGGCCCGCGATATAGGATCGCTGCTCGGCCAGTGCGTTGAGGAAGGTCAGGCGGCCGCGAAGCGCATGGGCGCCCTTGCGCAGGGCTGCGCTGTCGGGTTCGCGTTTGCGCCGGACCCACTGGGTGATCCGCTCGGCAAGAAGCGTTTCATTGACGATCGCGAATGCGTCCTCGCACCAGCGCCAGAGCCGGCGTGCTTCGGCGCGCTCCTGGCGTGCTGCCGGGAGCAGGCGCACGCTTGGGGAGGTTTCTTCAAGGTGCTCTAGGATGGCATGGCTTCCAAGCAGGATGATCCGCCCATCCTCGCCGCTCGCCAGAAGGGCTGGGGCGGCTGCGCCGGGCGCAAGGCGCTCGACTTCGGGATGGCTCGCCCAGGGACGCGTCTCGACCTGCTCGAAGGCCAGCCGTTTCTCGCCCAGCGCCAGACGCACCGTCCGGGCGGCAGGGTCCAGGGGCCAGTGATAGAGCTTCATCATCGCGCCTGCATACCGCCATTTCACCGGTCATAGAAGCGTTGACGGGCATTGCGAGCGAAATTCACCTCGCCGGAAAGGTCAGATCGGACGGCCGTTCCGGCTCACCAGACGAAGCCGGGGCTGGGGCCGACGACGTTCTGGCGGGACAATGCCGATCAGGGAGTGGCGCCAGACCGGCTCGCTGGCGGCGCCCGGTTGCGAGCCGAGATCCTGATAATGGCCGAGCAGTCTGGGGTTTCCGTTCGCGACCTTTGGCAATGGCGCCAGGGCGATCTCTATCTCCAGTTCACGTCCGGAAAGCGATTCCGCGCGCGCACGCACGAGCCCGGGCCCGCCCTGGACGGTCACGGCAACCAGCAAAGTGTTCACCATGTCGCGATCCGAACCGCTCCACAGGTCAAGAAAGTTGCGTCCCGAAAGCGGCCGGCCAAGGATGCTGGCCAGATGCTCGCCAGCGGTTCTGAACGGCCAGCTTTGGGGGGGCTGCTTCTGCAGGACGAATATGCGTCCGATCAGGGCGTCTTCCTCGCCTGTGACCGCTCCGGGCCTGCTGTTCATGAAGCCGTCTGTCGCGGCGCATTCCATGCGTCTCCACGCTTCGAGCATGGCAATCGTGCTGGGATGAGCCGGTCCGTCGGTCATATGGGTATTGCTCCGGGAATCTTCGTGCGATGGCACCTGCCTCTTGTCGGGCCGGTTCGCGGTTCCCGTCGCAAACCGCGCGCCAAACCGCGCCAAACGCGGATTCCCCTGAAAACGGGAAAATATCCCGCAACCGTTTCAGACGTTTCGCGCTGTGGGCGAAACCCGGCACGGATACTGCTTCCCATGGGGGCAAAGCCTCAGGAGATTGATTATGGGCGTGTCAACCCGGAACACCATCTTGGCCGGCCTCGCGGCAGCCACACTCTTCACGATCGGAACGGTCGCATCGGCTGGCGGCGGCATGGGCGGATCGCCCTGCGCCGGCTTTGGCTGCGGCGGTGGCGGAAAAGGTGGCGGAGGCACCATGCCGGGGCCAGGTATCCCGCAGGGGCCTGCGGTCATCGTGCCGGGTATCAGCGGCGGCGGATCGAAACCGGGCTGTTGTGCGAACATGCACAAGGGGCAGCACATTGTCGTTCCGGGTGTGAATGTCGCGGGCCCGAACGTTTCGGTCACCACCCCGGATGTCTCGATCAACCAGGGCAAGACAATTATCGGGGGCAGTTCCGTGATCACGGCCGGCTCCGGCCTGCGCGGTTTTTCAGGTGGAACCGTCCTTCTGTCGGGCGGCGGCGCCGCCTTTGCCCCGCCCGGTGTCGCGCCAACCACGCTGCAAGGGCTCAATGTGACGGGCGGCGAGGAGCGATATGTCGAAACCTTGATGCAGAGCGTTCCTGTGCGCAAGACGGTTTGCGTGAACAAGGCCGCATCGCAGGTCGGCCTGCGCCCGGTTCAGGCTGTCTGTCTCGACGATCAGGGCACGCCGCATCCGGCCTCCCAGGTGAGCGGTGAGAAAACGCTGAAGCCAGGCTATACAGGCGAGGTCTATCGCTGCATGGCGGGCACGGCGATGCAGGTCACGATCGGCCAGATCAAGGATGGCAAGGCCGAGTTCAGCCATGCCCACACCTTTGCCTGCCGCAAGGGCGAAGCGCTTGTGCATGCACCGGGCGGAAAGCTGAGCTGCAAGACCGAGACACCGCGCCGCGACTGCAATGAACGCTCCTTGCTGCGTCGTCATGGCCCGGGCACCAAGCTGGTGCACATGCAGGGTCCCGCGCAGGCTTGCGTGCCGGAAGAGCGCACCGTCATGCAAAAGGTCGAGCGCCAGGTCGAGCGTGTGCGTCCGAACGAAAGCGTCGGCCCTATCACCTTCGATGGCGGCGTCGGCCAGGGCCTGAACTGACATCAGGGTCGAGGTGGCCGCCCTTCGACTTCGCTCAGGATGAGGGGGCGCGTGTTCAAGGGATGGGTGCGTGATGCGGGTTTTCAGAAAGCCTGTCAGGCCGCGTGTGTGCGCCGCGCCTTGTCCACTGCGGTAAAGGCGCCGCCCATTTGCCGGGACGGTTCAAGCGCGCAATTCCTCTCCGCCGACAGGGTTTCCCTTTCGCCGAGCAGCACGATTCCGCCGGGCATGAGCTGGTCGGCCAGGCTTTCGCACACGACCTTGCGCCTTGACGGGTCCATCCCCGAAAGCAGGTTGCGGCACAAGATGATGTCGAACTGGCCAAGATTGGCGCTGGCGTCGACAAGATTGTGATGACGAAACCCGATGCGTTCGCGCAGGTCTTCGCTGACCTGCCAGTGACCCGTTTCGAGACGTTCGAAATTGGCCAGCAGCCGGTGGACCGACAATCCGTTCTGGACCTCGAAATGCCCGTAAAGACCTGCGCGGGCCTGGTCGAGCGACTTGCGGCAGATATCGGTGCCGGTGATATCGATCTTCGCGCCCTTCAGCGCAGGTGTGTCGGCTTCCTTGAGAAGCATGGCCAGCGAGTAGGCCTCCTGGCCGGTCGAAACGCCGGCGCACCAGATCCGGATGCGCCCGGCCTTGGAATGGCGCAGGCGCTCGGGAAGGATGTCGCCGACCAGCCTGTACAACCGGTCGCGATCGCGGAAGAACCAGGTCTCGCGCGACTGCAGCGCGGCGACGATTTCCGCCTCGAAGGTGGGGTTCGGGCGCGCTTTCATGCAGGCGACGAGGTCATCTGCTGCGGCAAAGCCCTCGCGGCGCAGGATGTGGGCAATGCGCGCCTCCACGAGGTACGCCTTGGAAACGGGAATGGACAGGCCGGTTGTCTTCAGTGCGAGATCGGCCAGTTCGTGAAAGGTCGCTTCCTGCATGCGGGACTCCGGGCGCTTGTTTCGCATTCATCAACACGTTTCGCGCGGTGAGCCTTAACACTTCGTCAAGCCAGTCCGATCTCGGCGAACTTGCTCTGGAGAATGCCGGAATCGAAGGGCTTCATGATGAATTCGTCGGCGCCCGAGCGCACCGCCTCGCCGATATGCTCGGCATCATTCTCGGTCGAGCAGAACACGACTTTCGGTTTCCTGCCTTCGTCTTCGCGGCGCAGCGCCCGCAGGAAATCGAGGCCATTCATCACCGGCATGCTCCAGTCGAGCAGGATCGCATCGGGCATCTGGTCGCGGCAGGCTTCGAGCGCCTCCATGCCGTCGCCCGCTTCGCTCACTTCGAACTGCATGTCGCGAATGATGCGGCTGGCAACCTTGCGCACCACGCGGGAGTCATCAACAATCAGGCAGCGTTTCATCGGATTGGTCTCCACCCGTAATTCTATCAGTAGTAGAATTATAGCTGCATTGCCTTTCGGAAAGGTTTACATCCGGCCTGTCAGCGACGCGAAGCCTGTCGCGGTTCAGGCGCGCTGCAGCCGGCCGATCCTGCGCACTTCCCAGCGCAGTTCCACGCCGCTTGTATCGGCGACCCTGGCGCGCACCAGCTCTCCGAGCGCTTCTAGTTCACTGGCGCTCGCATTGCCCGTATTGATCAGGAAATTGCAGTGCTTTTCCGAAACCTGCGCCCCGCCGACACGCAGGCCGCGGCAGCCGGCAGCATCGATCAGTTGCCAGGCACGGCGCTGGTCTGGCGTGCCCGGCGGGTCGGGATTTGCGAACGTCGAGCCGGAGGTCTTTTCACGGATCGGCTGGCTGTCGGCGCGCTGCGCCTGCAGGGTCTCGATCGCGGACATGACCTGTTCAGGCGGCGCGGTGCCATTGGCCTGAAGCTCAAGCCGGGTCACGATCATCTCTGGCGCCAGTGCGCTGTGGCGATAGGCCAGGCCAAGCTCGGCAAGCGGGCGATCTTTCTCACCCGCGCCCCATGAGACCTGCTCCCCGCGCCGGTTGAGCGCTTCGACCCGCACGAGCACATCCTTCAATTCGCGGCCATAACATCCGGCATTGGTGCGCACCGCGCCGCCCAGGCTCCCCGGAATGCCCGACAGGAATTCCAGTCCGGTCAGGCCAGCTCTTGCTGCTGCGCGTGCCACGCCAAGGTCGAGGACGCCTGCGCGAGCTGACAGGCGTCCAGGCGCCACGGTCTCAACCGCGCCCCAATAGCCCCCGGCAAGGCGCACGACCACGCCGCCCACCCCGCCGTCGCGCACGATAAGGTTCGAGCCGACGCCGAGCACCGTGACCGGGATCTCTGCAGGAAGCGCGCGCAGGAAACCGGCAAGGTCATCCTCGTCGGCTGGCAGGAACAAAAGGTCGGCCGGCCCGCCAACCCGGAACCATGTGTAGGGCGCCAGCGCGGCGTCGCTCAGGCATTTGCCGCGGGTCTGTGGGAGATCTGCGCGTGTCAGGGACATGACGCCGGACTAGCCCGATTGGCCGGCCATGTCGATTGATGACAAGACACGCGTCGGTCGAGTTGTGCGCAGCTTCCCTTGCCGGCTGAATGACCGCTCGCTATGAAAAGGATCAGGGGCGAACAGGGCATGGCATCGCAAGACGACGCGAAGACATTCAGGGATCATGCGCGCCGGCTTGGCCTGTCGGTCGATGGCGATGACGCATTGATGCTCGACTGTCCTGCCTGCGGGGGCAACACGTTTCAGTTCCGGCCCGATGATCTTGAATTCCATTGTGCGGACTGTTCGGAGCGCGTTGCAGCTCCCGAGCATCTGGAAACCCTTCTGAGCACGCCGCGAACGCCGGCAGCGGCAACGCAGCGCGCGCTGCAGTCTGCGCCTGCCTTGCGCCAGGAAAGTGCGGAAATCGTCACCCTGATGACGCGGCCAGAGACCGCTCGCGGCGCACCTCTTGTGGCGGCAAGGCCAATCATGCACGCTGATACGGCAGGGGCAGGGCCAAGGGAAGGGCACACGGGCGAACCGCATGACGGCGTGAAGCCGGGCCTGGGCGAAGCGCTTGTCATTTCGTTTCTTTCGCTGGTCTTCCTGTGCGCAGGGCTCCTGGCGGCGGGCATGTCGGGCTTTGCCAATTACCAGGCTTTCGGCGCCATGGTGGAAGACCCGCTGCAGTCGCGCGTCTGGGCCTGGACCGGGATCATTGCCTCGCTGTGCAGCTTTGGCGGGTTCACATTCGTTTACTGGCACTGGTCACAGCGGCGCGTCAGGGAAGGCCTGCGCGCGGCGATCTTTGCGCTGGCGGGCGCGGCAACCAGCCTTGTCGGCACGCAGATGTACATGGCAAATACCGAGGATGTGCGCCTCGCCTCGGCCCGGATGGCGCAAGCACGCAGTGCCCTGATTGCCAGCCAGGTCGAGGACTGGCGCAGCCAGATCGAGGCGATCCCGCCCGATGTGCGCTCGGTGGAAGGACTGGAGGCTTATATTGCCGAGGTCGAGCGGGTCGGGCTGACCCACCAGAAGCCCTATCGCGACGCGCGCAACGAGCTTGGGCTGGCGCGCCGGCGTGCCAGTCTCGAAGGTCAGATCGAGGTGGCGCGCGAGGAACTCCTGGAGCTTGGCAGCGCCGGGGTTTCCCGCCCGCCCCGCCCGGCACGGGTCAGCTGGTTCTTTGCCGCGATGCTGGAAGTGTTCTCCTCCCAGGGCACCTCGATCGGGTTCGTGGCACTGATGATCCTTGCCGGCCGGCGGCGAGGCTGACCGG
>CAYXQV010000095.1:0-9097 GCA_964467505.1 uncultured Hyphomonadaceae bacterium
GCCACTGACGGCGCTGGTCGATCAGTTCTACAGTGATGTCCAGGCCATGGGCGGGGGGCGCTGGGACACATCCTCGCTATTGGCAAGATTTCCCGACGGTGAGACCTGATGCGCAGGATAGAGGTGCATCTCGACAAGGATGAAGCCTTCGAATCGATCCTGCGCGCGATCAAGAATTCTGATCCACTCGACTATTATGTCATCTATCCGCGCCAGAAGAACCGGGTGATCCTTGAAGTCCTGATGCGTGACGGCGCCAGCCAGCCGCTGATCGACGCGGTTCAGTCCACGCTTGCCGGGCGCTCTGACTGGCGACTGATCGTGACCGCAATCGAAGCCACGCTGCCGGAGGTCAAGGAGAAGAATGACGTCAGCACAAAGCCGAACAAGCTGGCGGTCCGTGAAGAGATGCTGGGCAATGTCAGGGGCAACGCTGTGCTCGATCGCGATTTTGCGATCATGGTCGTCCTGTCCAGCATTGTGGCTGCGGTAGGCATGAATTCCGACAGTGCGGCCGGCGTCATCGGTGCCATGGTCATTGCGCCGCTGCTCGGGCCGATCCTGGCCTTTGCGATGGGTGCCGCGCTTGGCAATTTCGATCTGCTGAAAACATCGGGGCGCACGCTTGCAGCTGGGATTGTCCTGGCGCTGGCGGCGTCGTTGCTGATTGGCCTTGTCGTGCCGATCGATACCGAAAGTCAGGAACTGATGAGCCGTGCCGAAGTGCGCCTTGATGCGATTGCGCTGGCGCTTGCGTCGGGTGCGGCAGCCGCCCTGAGCCTGTCGCGTGGAACCGGTTCGGTGCTTGTCGGGGTGATGGTCGCAGCCGCCCTGTTACCGCCCGGCGCAGCGATCGGAATGTTTGTCGCGTCGGGCTATCCGGGCCTGGGCGCACGTTCCGCCTTGCTCTTGTTGCTGAACGTGGCCTGCCTGATCCTCGCCGCGCTTGTCACCTTTCGCCTCAACGGGATTTCCCCGCGCGGCTGGATTGATCAGAAGAATGCAGAGCGCGCATTCTGGACCAATACCATCCTGTCGCTTGCATTTCTTGTCCTGGCGGCAGGGCTGATCGTGTATCTTGATCTCGGCTCGAAAGTGACGCTTCCGGGGCCTCTCTGAGCCTTGCGTGCACTCAGCGTTCTGCCAGCTCCTTTGCCGTGCGCTGGATCGCGCCATAATCGAGCTTGCCGGTCCCCAGAACAGGGATCTCATCGATATGGTAGACCCGGCGCGGCACCGACAATTCCGAAACGCCATGATTCTGCGCCCAGGCCAGAATGTCGGAGCGATTTACATCCGGATTGTCGGTCAGCAGCACAACCTGCTCGCCCTTGCGCGGGTCGGGAAGAATGGCCGCAGCATGCATCGCATCCGGCCAGATCGCCGAGGCGCAATTCTCGACCACGGCCAGCGACACCATCTCACCACCGACCTTGGCGAAACGCTTGACCCGTCCGCGGATACGAATGACGCCATCCTCGTCGACAGACACAATGTCTCCGGTATCGTGCCAGCCATCGTCTGTAGGCTCCAGCACTCCGGGATTGGACGCGCGCAGATATCCCGTCATCACATTGGGACCGCGCACCCTCAGGCGTCCGCCATCCTCGATCCCCTCGACCGCAACAAGTTCGTATTCCATGCCGGACATGAGATCTCCGACACTTCCGGGCACATTCTTTTCCAGGCGGTTGGCGGCTATGACCGGCGCGGCTTCCGTCGCGCCATAGCCTTCCAGTATCTCGATATCGAATTTCCGACGCACCAGCTGGCGGGTTTCGTCGCGCACACGCTCGGCCCCGCACACCGCCAGGCGCACCGAGCTCATGTCGCCTTCAGCCCCAGCGCGGGCGTATTGCGAGATGAAGGTATCGGTGGCCAGCAGGATCGTGGCCTGCGTGTCGCGAATGCGCCTGGCAATCTCTCTTGGCTGCAGCGGGGAAGGGTGGAAAATGGCCTTGACGCCGGCCAGCAAGGGCAGGATGGCGCCGACGGTCAGGCCGAAACAGTGAAAGGTCGGCAGCGGATTGAACACACTGTCATGGTCCGGGTCGAGCCCGATATGCGCGCGCACCTGTTCGACATTGGCCAGCACATTGCGGTGGGAGAGCACCACGCCTTTCGGGTCGCCCTCCGTGCCGGAGGTGAACAGGACGACGCCCGGCCGGCTATAGCGCCCGGTACGGCGAACCAGGCCAGGCATCACGGGGCCAAGCGCACCGGCAATCTTGTGGCCAAGCCCGATATTCTCGCGCAGGTCTTCCATGTAGAGGATCTCGAAATCCTGCGCGAGCTCGTCGATCAGCGGCTGGAGTTCCCCCAGTTCGATGAATTTGTGCGCGGTGACGATGGTTTTTGCCTGCGCTGCGGTCATCGCCGATTTCAGGTTTCGTGTGCCAGCCGTGAAATTTAGCATCGCCGGTGTGCGGTGATAGGCGCTCAGGGACATGAATGCGAGCAGCGCGCCGATACCTGTCGGCAGCAGGACCCCGACATTTTCCTCGCGCTGTGTGTGTGACTTCAGTGCCGCGCCCAGCGCAAAGGCACCGCGCGCAATCGTGTCATAATCGAATTGTGTCCCGTCGCCATCAATGACGGCGATTGTCTTGCCGCCATACGTCTTGCGCGCCCTCAGGAACGCTGCGAACAGGTCGGTGCGCGTGCGCAGATCGTCATAAGGGATCGGTGCGGGGATCGCCGGGGCGGTCAAATTGCCGCCGGGCTGGTCCTGAGTGTCGGATTTCTTTAGCATTGTGCTTTCAGACTAACGCAAGCTGACAGGTTTGCAATCTTGCCGGAGTTGGCCTGCGCCGTATGTTCGGGCTTGATGCAATCTGCATGAAAGGCCATTTCTGACGCATGGCAACGCTCATCAACACCGCTTCGCGTCCTGCACGCGAGCATCGCCACCCGGAAAAGCGCAATCGCGCGGACACACCGGTCCTGCGAAAGCCCGACTGGATTCGCGTCAGGGCCCCGGTCGGAAAGGGCTATCTTGAAACCCGGGAGATCGTGAAGTCGAAGGGCCTGGTCACCGTCTGCGAGGAGGCAGGCTGCCCGAACATGGGCGAGTGCTGGGACAAAAAGCACGCCACGATGATGATCATGGGCGAAACCTGCACGCGCGCCTGCAGTTTCTGCAATGTGTCGACCGGCAAGCCGGTCGCGCTCGATGCCGGAGAGCCAGTCCGCGTCGCCGAGGCCGTTGCCGAGATGGGGCTGCAACACGTCGTCATCACATCGGTTGACCGTGATGACCTGGAAGATGGCGGTGCGATGCATTTCGTGCACACGATCGCGGCCATCAGGTCAGCGTCGCCCGGCACCACGATCGAGATCCTCACCCCCGATTTCCTGCGCAAGGATGGCTGGGAGAACAAGGTCATCGATGCGCGCCCCGACGTGTTCAACCACAATCTGGAAACCGTGCCGCGTCTTTATCTCTCGATCAGGCCCGGCGCGCGTTATTATCACTCCCTGCGCCTGCTGGAGCGCGTGAAGTTGCGCGATCCCTCGCAATTCACCAAGTCGGGACTGATGGTCGGACTTGGCGAAAGCAAGGAAGAAATCATGCAGGTCATGGATGACATGCGTTCAGCGGGGATCGATTTCCTGACCATTGGCCAGTATCTCCAGCCCACGCGCAAGCATGCCGCGGTGGACAGGTTCGTCACCCCGGAGGAGTTCGCCTCCTATGAGGAAATCGCGCGCTCGAAAGGCTTTCTCATGGTCTCGGCCTCTCCGCTAACCCGGTCGAGCTATCATGCCGGTGAGGATTTTGCGAGATTGCGCGCCGCGCGTGAAGCCCGCCAGGGTGCCAGCTGCGCGCCTGCAGCGTGACGCACGCCCATGGCCCATTACGCAAAGACCCTGACCCTGCCGCACGAGGCAACGAACCTGTTCGAACTGGTCAGTGACATCCGGCACTACCCGGAATTTGTCCGCTGGATCCGGTCCATGAAAGTCAGTGATGAGCACAAGGTCGATGGTGCCTGGCATGGCCTCGGCGAGGCCCAGGTCGGGTTTCGCGGCTTTTCTGAGCGCTTTGCGACACGCGTGGTTGCCGATCCTACGCTGATGACAATTCGTGCAAATCTCGTGCGCGGGCCATTCAGATATCTCGACAATCACTGGACGTTCCACGCCCTTGGCACTGGCGAGACCCGAATTGATTTCCGCATCGATTACGAGTTTCGCAACCTCGTGCTCAAGATGCTCGCCAGGAACAATATCGAGCTTGCCGTGCGCAAGATCATGGATGCCTTCATCGCCGAAGCCGACCGGCGCTATGCCCGCACCGCTCAGGCAATCTGATCGCGGATCATCTCCAGGGCGACCTCGACACTGGCAAGTCGCACATCGGAGCGGCCGATATCGCCGAACTGACGCACTTCGTGAACCATGGCCCGGTTCTCGCGAATGCAGGCAAAATGTACCGTGCCCACCGGTTTCATTGCGGTGCCCCCGCCCGGACCGGCAATCCCGGTGATCGCCACGGCGATATTGCCGCGCGAATTTTCCAGCGCGCCCTCGGCCATCATTCGCACCACCGGCTCTGAAACCGCGCCATAATCGGCCAGCATGTCGCCCGGCACGCCCAGCAATTCCTCCTTGGCGCGGTTGGAATAGGTCACGAAGCCTCGCTCGAACACTTTCGAGGAGCCGGCCAGGTCTGTGAACAGCGCGGCCACAAGCCCGCCCGTACAGCTTTCGGCGGTAACGATGCGCAAGCGCTTCTCAGCGGCGTCATCCATGACAAGCAGGGCGAGGTTGCGTAAGCGATCTGGAAACATCAGAGCAGTCTAGCAGGCTGCAGGATGCGCGCGCAATCGCGCCTGGTCCACAAAGTTCCATTTTTAACGATGCCGACATCGCCCTGCCGGGTTGGCATGAATTCCGCTTCCACGCGTTATGATACGCCTGCAATACGCGGCGCGCGAGTCAGGCGTTGCGACCGTATTGGAAGCGTGGTTTAGGCTATCTGAGCAGGCCGCTTGGAATTCAGGGGTGAAATGGCGTCATGAATGGCGAGAATACGCGTGAGTTGAGCACATCCGCCTGGCTCTCGGACATGGCGAGGACTGCACCCGGAGCGATTATCGGCCTCTTCAGCTTCGCGGTGGCTGTCAATCTGCTCTTGCTGGTGTCCCCGCTCTACATGTTGCAGGTATATGACCGGATCCTGTCTTCAGGGTCACGTGACTCGCTCGTCTGGATCAGCGTGATCGCGATTTTCCTTCTGGCTGTCTATGCGGCTGCGGAAGCAGGCAGACGACGCGTATCGGCACTGGCGGCGAGACATGTTGATGCCATTTTCGCCCCGAGAATGTTTACCAGGTTCGAGCGTGGCGGCGACCCTGAGGCCGCGCTGCCGCGGGACATGTCGAACCTTTCGCGGATCGAGGCGCTGTTGCAGAATGGTGGGCTGATTGCGTTCATCGACCTGTTCTTCACGCCGCTTTTCCTGGCGCTGCTGTTTCTGCTCGATCCACTGCTCGGCATGATCGGACTCCTCGGAGCCGGGATCGTTTTCATCGTTGCGCTCGTGGCGGAACGCAGCACACAACAGGTCGGACGCGAGGCCGGAGAGGCTGGCAGCGCCGCGCAGTCCTTCATCCTCGGCATCGCGCGCCAGCGATCGGCCGCGGTGTCTATGGGGTTGATGCCGGCTCTCTATGCGCGCTGGAGAACGAACAGGAATGAGGCGCTGGACCTTTCAACACAAGCGGCAAGGAGTGACGGCACCTTTGCGGCGCTTGCCCGCGCGGTGCGCCAGATGCTGCAGATCGCGATCCTCGGCGTCGGCGCGGCGCTTGCCCTGTCGCAGCAGATTTCCCCCGGCGCCATTGTCGCCGGCTCGATCATCATGTCGCGCGCGCTTGCGCCAATTGACCAGATCGTCGGGGCATGGCGCATGATCGTGCAATCACGTGCGTCCTGGAGCGAGCTGAGCGCGCGGCTGGGAAGCCAATTCGACGCAGCGCCCTTCACGCCCTTGCCCCGGCCGGATGCGAACCTGAAACTGGATCGCGTCGCGATTGGTTTTGCCGGTTCGGAGACCCCGCTGATACGCCCGTTCAGTTACGAAGTCGAAGGCGGGCGTGCCATCGCCATTGTCGGCGCAAATGGCGCGGGCAAGACCACACTCCTGCAAACCCTCGCCGGAGCCTTGCCGTCACATGGCGGGACCCTGTCGCTCGGAGGGCGCGACATCCAGGAATGGGCAAGCGCCGATCGCGGTGCCTTTGTCGGCTATGTGCCACAGGAAGTCGAATTATCGCCGGGCACGGTCGCCGAGAATATCGCGAGGTTTCGACAGGGATGCGGGGATGATATCTTTGCAGCAGCAGTCGCGGCAGGCGCCCACGAAATGATCCTCGCCCTGCCGGGAGGGTATGACACCCTTGTCGGGACGGGTGGACTGCCACTTTCGGCCGGTCAGCGCCAGTTGATTGGCCTGTCGCGTGCAGTGTTCGGTGACCCGGTATTGCTGCTGCTGGACGAACCGACCGCCAATCTCGACCAGCGGGCGCGCGAAGCGGTCATCTCGGCCATCACCGCGCGTCTGGAGGCCGGCGCGATCGTCTTCATGTCCACCCATGACAGGGAATTGATTGCGCATACACATACTGTCCTGGCCATTCGCAAGGGTGCAATGATGGCTGCGCCGTCGAGCGAATATGGCCCTGCGAAGGCTCAGGCTTCACAGCTGGCAACCGGGCTTGCCGGGGTGCGCAAATGAAGCGCGCCGCATCAGACCTGCCGCAGTTGGCACGCGATCCGTTCATCCGTCACATGGCGGCGATCTGTTTGCTGGGCCTTGGTGGATTCCTCCTCTGGGCCGGGCTGGTGCCGCTGGAGGAAGGTATCGTGGCCAGCGGCGCGGTCGTGGTCGAGAATGAACGCAAGGTGGTGCAGCATCTCGAAGGCGGTATCGTGAGCGAGATCCGGGTGATCGAGGGCAGCCGCGTTGAGGCTGGTGACGTCCTGGTTGTCCTGCAACAGATCGCGCCGCTGGCCGGGCGTGACCAGGTGATCCAGCAGGTCGCCGCCTTGTCAGCCTCGGTCGCACGGCTTTCCGCACTGAAGTCAGGCGCGGGCAGCCCTGATTTTTCCGTAATCGAAAGGCTCAATATCGGCGATGGCGAGCGCGCGCAGATCATCCGCCGCGAACAGGACCTGTTCGAGCAGCAGCGCGAAGCGCTGGAGGCTGACATCGTGGTCCTGCGGACACGCCGGCAGGGCGCTCTGACATCGGCGTCGCTGAAGGTCGATGAAATAGAGACCACGCGCCGTGGCCTGGCAGCCGCGCAGGAAGAACTGTCGCTGATGCAGGAACTGGTCGATCAGCAGCTGGGCCGGCGCAACGAGGTCACCCGCCTGCAGCGAAGTGTGGCTGCGCTCGAATCCAGCATCGCGCGCCTGCACAGCGAGCAGGAGGCGGCCCGCGCCCTGGCTGAGGACCTGTCTGTCCAGATCAGGCAGAGACAGGCCCAGTTCTCGCAGGAAATCTCGAACCAGCTGCGTACGGTCAATGCTGACCTGCAGAGTGCGGAAGAGAATTTGTCAGCGGCCGAGGATGTCCTCAGCCGGTCGGTGATCAGGGCGCCGGTCTCGGGAGAGGTTCTGAACCTGGAACTGGTGACCCGTGGCGGTGTCGTGCGTCCCGGTGATACGGTCATGGAGATCGTCCCGACCGTGGAAAGCGTGACCGCATCGGTCCGCGTGCGACCGGTCGATCGTGCATCGGTCTACAAGGGCCAGTCGGTGCGAACGCGCATAACCGCTTACCAGTCCTGGGTTTCGCCGAGCCTTGAAGGCGAGATCACCGGCGTCAGTGCTGATCTCAAAACGGATCCGGCGACCGGAGCGGCTTATTTCGAGGCCAGGCTGACAATTCCCCCGGAATCGCTTGCAGAGGCCCGGGGTCTGGATATCCATCCTGGCATGCCGGTTGAGGCATTCATCTTTTCGGGCACCCGCAGGACGACGCTCGATTACCTTCTTGCGCCGATCATGTCGTCCCTGTTCAAGGGCTTGAGGACCCAGTAGTTGCAGGCTGCCGGCGTCGGGGCTGAGGCGGTCCTTGCAGCAGCCGCAAGCGCGACGGCGCGCCCGCGCGAGCCGGCACGAGGCCCGCGTCAGACGCTGTCGCCGAGTTCCATCGCTGAGGGGAAACTCACAAAAACCGGTACGAAATCGTCATTGATCATGAACCGGTCTCCAAGTCCCGTCGCGTCAACGGCGCTGGCCTGCGGTCCGGGCAGGTCAAGCAGGAAGGCGCCGGCAAACCCGCTGGCACCAGCGTCGTTCAGATCGGTCTCGTCTGGGTCGGAAAGATCGACCAGTCCATCCAGGGCGCCCGGCGCCAGCGAAGATGCCGACGCGGCACCTGCACCTGTATCCAGGTCCACCGCACCCAGAACATCGCCAAGCGTTGTGCCCAGCAAGGTGATGCTCACCGCGCCGTCGGAGAAGACGGTGTCAGCGCCCGCTTGCGAGAAGGCCGCGCTCGCGCCAGACAGGTCCGCAAAGCCGAAACCCGAAAGGGCGAGCGTGTCCTGGCTGGCATCGAAATCCCGTATCGTGACTGTTGCGGCCCGTCCGGCATCGACCTGGAACGTGTCAGCCCCGCCAAGCCCGATCAGCGTGTCCACCCCGCCATTGCCATTCAGGATGTTGTCACCGCCATCCCCGATCATGCGGTCATTGAAAGCCGAGCCGGTCAGGTTCTCGATCCCGCTGAACGTGTCACCGGCTGCATCGCCACCTGCGGAAAAACCGGTCAGGAGGCTGACATTGATGCCGGCCGCCGACTGCGCATAGGAGACCGTGTCATTGCCGCCCAGCCCGATCAGCGTGTCGGCCCCGGCAAGGCCTTCGAGCAGATTGTCGCCATTCTCGCCGATCATGCGGTCATTGAAAGCCGATCCGGTCAGGTTCTCGATCCCGCTGAACGTGTCGCCGGCTGCATCGCCGCCCGCAGTAAAGCCGGTCGATAGGCTGACATTTATCCCCGCCGCCGACTGCGTATAAGAAGCGGTATCGCTGCCTCCCAGCCCGATCAGCGTATCGGCCCCGGCCAGGCCTTCGAGCA
>CAYXQV010000096.1:0-1455 GCA_964467505.1 uncultured Hyphomonadaceae bacterium
ATGTGGCGGCGCGCGAGGAGATGGGCGATGTCGTCCTGTTCGACATTGCCGAAGGCCTGCCGCAGGGCAAGGCGCTCGATCTTGCCGAATCGACCCCGGTCTACAACTCCTCGGTCAGCCTCAAGGGCACGCAGGATTATTCTGGTATTGCTGGCGCTGATGTCTGCATCGTGACCGCCGGCGTGCCGCGCAAGCCGGGCATGAGCCGGGATGACCTGCTCGGCATCAACCTGAAAGTGATGAAGGCAGTGGGCGAGGGCATCGCGGCCAATGCGCCGAACGCATTCGTCATCTGCATCACCAACCCGCTCGACGCGATGGTCTGGGCTTTGCAGAAATTCTCCGGCTTGCCGACAGCCAAGGTGATCGGCATGGCGGGTGTGCTCGATTCCAGCCGCTTTGCCTATTTCCTGTCGGAGAAGACCGGCGTTTCGGTCGCCGATATCGTGGCCTGGACGCTGGGCGGGCACGGCGACACGATGGTGCCCATGGTGCGCCACTCCACCGTTGGCGGGCTGCCCCTGCCGCAGCTCGTCGCGCAGGGCTGGATGAGCCAGGAGGAGCTTGACGCCATTGTTGACCGCACGCGCAAGGGCGGCGGCGAGATTGTCGGCCTGCTGAAGACCGGCTCGGCCTATTACGCCCCGGCTGAAAGCGCGATCGCCATGGCGAAATCCTATCTGGGCGACCAGAAGCGGGTGCTCCCTGCGGCCGCTCATTGCCGGGGCGAATATGGCCAGGATGGTATCTATGTCGGCGTGCCGGCGCTGATCGGCGCAGGTGGAACGGAAAAGGTCATCGAGTTCGATTTCAATGACCAGGAGCGCGCAATGTTCCAGAGCTCGGTCGACGCGGTAAACGGCCTGATCGAGGCCTGCAAGGCGATCGACCCCTCGCTGGCCTGAGGGGGTTTTGTGTGTCGCACCGGCAAGCCGGCACATGCCTGACGGATCTTGTGTCCCGCGCGCCTGGGCCGTGTTGATAAAATCGTGAAGGCGGGCCGCAGGGCTCGCCTTTTGCATAAGCTTTGCTAGGCTAGCACTCAATCAGACAGGAGCCAGACATGCTGAAACGCCTGATCGCCGGGGCCATCGCGGCTGCGGTCCTTGCCCTTCCCGCAGCCGGCGAGCCGGCAGCCACCGACCAGGTCGGCCCGATTGTCGGCCAGACGGCGCCGAGCCTGTCTTCGACCACCGCAGTGGCCAGCGAGGACGTGCTTGAGGTTCAGGAATCGCAGGGCGTAGCGCTTGTCTTCTTCCGGTCTGCGGTCTGGTGCCCGTTCTGCAAGAACCAGCTGACCGAGCTGAAAACGGCGGCGGGCCCGCTTGCCGACAATGGCTGGCGGCTGGCAGCGCTCTCATATGACACACCGGAATCCCTGAAGACGTTCGCCCTGCGCAACGAGATCAATTACACGCTGCTTTCCGACCCTGACTCGGTTGCCATCGACGCCTT
>CAYXQV010000096.1:1555-9093 GCA_964467505.1 uncultured Hyphomonadaceae bacterium
CCTTGAGGATCTGCTCGCGGGCGACTGGCAGCAATTCGGCCATTTGCTCGCGGATCTGGGCGTCGGTGCGCTGGATGCCGCGCTTGTCGAAATCGCCCCGCACCTTTCGGAACACGTCTTCATCGCCCGCTTCTTCGAGGTCCGACAGCACCACTTGCTTGGCATAGCTGTCGGCTTCAGTCCCGCTCAGTCCCATCACGTCTGCCGCCCATTGCCCGAAAAGCTTGTTGCGGCGCGCCATCACCTTGAACTGGGTTTCCTGGTCGAGGGCGTATCTGGCTTCTTCCGCGCGCTCGCGATCGTCGAAACTTGACATTTTGCAGGCGGCCTTTTCTGCTGCGTTGGCAAGGTATCCTGCATGATATTACGCCGCGCTCGCTTGTGCAATCAAGATGACCGCTGCCAGTGCAGGGGCGATTTGCTGATGCGCCGGCTTTCAGCGCAGGGAAGAGTAAGCTAGAAGAGTTCCCTGAAGGTGGGGATTGCAATCGGCAACCGGTGTGGCTGCCAGTCCCCGCGGACGCGATCCCAGGAAGGATGCATCACCCAGATGGCCCGCAGGCGCATAATCTATGAGGGCAAGGCCAAGATCCTCTATGAGGGGCCAGAGCCCGGCACACTGATTCAGTATTTCAAGGATGACGCCACGGCGAACAATGCCGAAAAGCGCGCCGTTCTCGATGGCAAGGGCGTGCTCAACAACCGCATATCCGAATTCATCATGACGCGGCTGACCGCTGCGGGCATCCCGAACCACTTCATCCGGCGGCTGAACATGCGTGAGCAGCTGATCCGCAAGGTCGAGATCATTCCGCTTGAAGTCGTCATACGCAATATCGCCGCAGGCCAGTTGTCGCGCCGGCTCGGTGTCGAGGAAGGCACGCCCCTGCCGCGCGCCATTGTCGAATTCTACTACAAGCGCGACGATCTCGGCGATCCGATGGTGTCGGAAGAACATATCACTGCGTTCAACTGGGCCAGTCCGCAGGAAATCGACGACATGATATCGCTTTCGCTGCGCGTGAATGATTTCATGATGGGCCTGTTTTCGGGTGTCGGCATCCGGCTTGTCGATTTCAAGCTCGAATATGGACGGCTTTTCGAGGGCGAGATGGTGCGCACGATCCTTGCCGACGAGATCAGCCCGGACAATTGTCGACTATGGGATCTGGAAAGTGGTGAGAAGCTCGACAAGGACCGTTTCCGCCACGATCTCGGCGGCGTGACCGAGGCCTATTCCGAAGTCGCCCGGCGACTTGGCATCATCAAGCAGAGCCCGGGCAGCGACAATATCGTTGCCTTCAATGGCGGACAGAAATAAGGCGCGGTTGAAACGCAGTCGTTTCGTATTGAACAGCAAATGCTGCCGGTCCGCGTCCAGCCACAGCTTCAAGGGAAAGCGAAATCATGAAAGCCAGGGTCCATGTCAGCCTCAAATCCGGCGTGCTCGATCCGCAGGGCAAGGCCGTGGCCGACACGCTTGCGCGCATGGGTTATGGCGAGGTTGCGGGCGCGCGCATCGGCAAGGTGATCGAACTGGACCTGGAGGACGGGCTTGCAGGCGATGCCGCCGAAGCGCGGGTCCGGGAGATGTGCGAAAGGCTTCTCGCCAACACGGTGATCGAGCGTTACGAAATCGAGCTTTCCTGACCGGGTCACGCCCGCATGCCAAATGGCCCGGAACCTGCAAGCCGATTGGTTCGACAGGCTGCGTTTTCGAACACCTCAACAAGGCGTGACATGCTGCGACACTTCCTGATGCTCGCCATGGCAGCATTCCTGGCCCCTCCCGGCGAGGCCCAGTCCTGCGCCGCCCAGTCCATCCGCTGGGAAAAGGATGGTGCCGCGCACCGCACGCTGATCGAGCCGCGCACCCGCAATGGCTGCCCGATGCTGCGCCAGACAATTTCCCGGTTTGGCGCGACGCTGTCCGAGGCTGTCGGCGCGGACTGCAATTGCGACCTGCTGATCGACGGCGAAGAAGACCGTTTCGCCGTGCCCAACCAGCTTGTCGCACAGCGCATGATCGGCGTGTGCGAGGCCAACAAGGCCACCGCGACACCGCAGGACGTCTACGAGATGTCTTCAGCGGGCTGAACAGCGCGCCCGCCGACACGGCCTGCTGGCGTCATCGCGGATCATGACGTCTTGTCTTGCGTCAGGCCGAAGCGCCCGGCAAAGACCCGGTCCAGCCAGCGCTTTGGCAAGCGGCGCGCAATCGTCCAGTTGGTCAGCTTGTCGGGCACCGGCGCATAGCGCGCTTTCGGCTTGCGTGCGCTCAGCGCCGTCTCGATCACCGCCGCGACCGTGTCCGGGTCGAGGCCCGTGCGCCCGCCCTCCTGCATGGTCTCGGCGAACCTTTCGATCGCGTTCGCCCAGTCACTGTCCTGATAGGGTGCGTCGGCATTGGTCTTTTCCGCCTTGTCCCAGATCGGCGTCCTGACCGCGCCGGGACCAACCGCGATGGCATCAATCCCGTAGATCATGAGTTCCCGGCGCAGCGTATCGGTGACGCTTTCAAGCGCATGTTTCGTGGCCGTGTAGGCACCAAGAAACGGCGAGGCGATGACCCCGCCGACACTGGTGATGTTGACGATGCGGCCCGGTGCGCCCGTCCGCTCGCGATCCATGCCGAGAAGCGGCGCAAACTGCTGCGAGCAGGCCAGCGCGCCGAACAGGTTGACATCGAAATGGCGGCGCACGGCCTCGATTGGCTGGATGGCAAGCGGTCCCATTTCCGCAATTCCGGCATTGTTGACCAGTCCGCCAAGTGTGCGACCATCAAGCGCGGCCGATACCGTCTCCACCGCAGCGGCGAGCGAGCCTGCATCCGTCACATCAAGCATCAGGGGGCGCAGATCGCCTCGCTCACCATCAAACGCCTCACCATCGGCGAGCTTGCGCACACCGGCAAACACGGTCCAGCCACGCGCGGCCAGGTATTGCGCCGTGGAACGACCAATTCCGGTGGACGCGCCTGTGATCACGACAGTCTTCATGAGGCCGGCTCCCGGGTGAAAAACATTGGGTTACGATATTATACGCGCCCGGCAGGGCCGTGGTTCAGTCCTTGCGTCCGCCATCAATCACGCGCAGCCGGGGAGAAGACCGTTCGGCTGGCGTGTCGGGTGGTGCGGGCGGCGCCTCCTCCTCATCGGGCGCGTGCGCGCCGTTGCTGCGTGCTGCGGCCGCCTTGCCGGGTGGCTTGCGCGTCTTCAGGCCATTGCGTGGCTTGCCACGTGCCTTGCGATCGATTTCCTTGAGCTTGAAATCCTGCAGCGCCGACAACGGGGCTTCCAGATCGCCCTTGGACGGATCGGCGAAGGCCGAGCCATAAGTCTCGATCCGCGCTTCGACCTCGAGCAGGAATTCGCGTTCCCAGTCCGACAGTGGCGGGCCCAGACCGGCTTGCGCAAGCTCGGCCGCACGGCGCAGCTTGCGCAGTGCCTTGCGTTTTTTCCGCTCGTCGATCTCGCGGGCCATGACAGGGATTTGTCAGATCTCGCCAAGCGCGGCAAGATAGGTATCGAGGATCATTTCCTCTTCCTCGCGCTCCTGGCGGTCCTTCTTGCGGATGCGGATGACCTGGCGGAGCGCCTTGGTGTCGAAGCCGAAAGCCTTTGCCTCGGCGAAAACCTCCTTGATCTGCTCGGCGATCTCCCTTTTTTCCTCATCGAGCCGCTCGATGCGTTCGATGGTCTGTTTCAGCTTCTCTCGCGACGTTTCGGTAAGTGCAGTGGTTCCGGCATCCATTGGGCAGCTCCCTAAGGTTGGCAAAGATGAAACGCGCCTCTTAACCCTGCTCATCCGTGCTGGCCAGTCGCGCAATTGCAGCAATGATCGCATCGCCATGATGATGATGCGGCATGTGTCCGCCTCCGGGCAGCTTTATCAGTTCCACATTGCGCGCCTGTTTTTCGAGCTTGCGCGCGTGCAGCCCGGGTTTGAGCACGGTGTCCTGTGCGCCGGAAAAGATGATGATGGGCATGTCGAGCTCACCATATCGCGTTTGCTGGTCGGCAAGTTGGGCCTTGAGCGCGACCACATCGCGCGCATTCGCACGGAATGTGGCGGGCCGGAACAGGAGGCCGACCCCGGCAGCGTCATAATAGTCTGCAGGCACCGGCTCGGGATCGAACACCGACCGCATCCCCGCTTTGGCCGCATTGGGTCCGACAAGCGGCGCGACCTGCGAGAAAACCTGGCCGGCCACGGGCGGGGCTGCGGCGTGATTGTACCAGGACGTCCCCGGCCCGTCGCCCCAGTCGTGGGTCACCGGCGCCAGAAGGACAAGCCCCTTCACCAAGTCGGGCCGCTCCAGTGCGAGGCGCAGGGCAACCGCCCCGCCAAAGGAGTGGCCGACAATGATGGCGGGCGTTTCGGCCTGTTGTTCAAGAATGCCGGCCATCTGAGACGCCTGAACCGCCAACAGATGGGATTTCGGCCCACGCTGAGAATGGCCATGGCCCGGCCGGTCCGGGATCAGGAGATGGAAGCGGTCTTCAAGCTGTGGGGCAAGATTGAACGAGAATTCGCGCGCATTGGCCGAGGCGCCATGGATCAGCATCACGGGCGGGCCGCCCTCGCCCTGCACAAACACATGCATGCCATGACCGTTGACCTCGACCATGTTGCCTGTGGGCGGGTGGGCATCGTTGGCCCGGCTGGCATAGACCGCGCTGTGCACGCAGGCGCTGAGGGCCCCGCCTGCCACGAGAAGCGAGGCCAGCAATCCCGCCATTCTCACAGTGCCGTGCCATCTGTCTGTTTCGACAGGCGCGCTTCAGCGCGCACTGCCGGTGCCATATGGGGATGGATGGCCAGCGCCTCGC
Organism: uncultured Hyphomonadaceae bacterium; assembly: GCA_964467505.1. GTDB lineage: Bacteria > Pseudomonadota > Alphaproteobacteria > Caulobacterales > Hyphomonadaceae > UBA5336. The sequence continues at coordinate 6,388 of CAYXQV010000096.1, forward strand.
GATAGGCTGCCAGCGCTTCCTGCCTCGACCCCAGGCGCTCCAGTATCGAGCCAAGGCCGGCCCATGCGCCGAAATGGCGCGGTTCATGGGTCAGCGCCTCATTGAGGTCGCGAAGCGCCTCGTCAATGCGTTCCTGCTCCAGGAACAGACTTGCACGCCGGTGCCAGGCTTCGGCATAGTCCGGCTTGATCAGGATCGCGCGGTCAAAAAGGGCGCGGGCATGGTCCAGGTCGCCGCGTGCCTGCGCTGCCAGGGCGCGCTCCATCAGGATGTCGACGGTGGCTGAACCGCTTTCCAGCCACGCCGCCCAGATATCGAGCGCGGTGCTCTCGGCCTCTTCTTCGCTCGGGGCATTCTTCAGTTCGTCGAACATGCGGTCGGGCGGCCCGTAATCCGGGCCGCTGATGAATATCAGACCGGCAATGGCGAGTGCCTTGAACATGGCTTCAGATTATGGGGTGCTGCGCCCCGCCTGCAAGCAGCTTTTTCACGATGGGGCGCACCGGCTCAAAGAAAGGCTTGCCGGTGCAGCTCATCGGCCAGCTTTTCCGCAGTCTCGAAGCGATGGGCCAAAAAACCAAGCGCGCGGGCCGCGTCCACGTTTTCCTGCCGGTCATCGATGAAAAGCACCTCGCCCGGGTCCGGGTTTCCCATCCTGGCCAGTGCAATCTCATAGATCCGCGGATCAGGCTTGATCACGCCCTCATGGCCCGAAATGACAATGTCGCGCAGCACACGGATCATGGGGAAGGCGTCAAAGGTCTCGTGGCTGACCTCTGCGGGGATGTTCGACAGGCCGTAAAGCGGGATACGACGCTCTTCAAGCTGTGCGATCAGGGCCGGAACGCCGGGCACATAACCGTGGAACATGTCGAGCCATTCACCGCGCCAGGCACGTATATGCGCTGCGTATTGCGGATATTCCGCGATCTTTGCGGCAATCGAGGCTTCCATCGGGATGCCGGCATCATGTCGCGCGTGCCATTGACGGGTGCAGATGTCGCGGCAGAACCGTTCGCCATCCGCACTGTTTCCGAAACGGCGGCGGTAGAGCCGCTCGGGCTCCCAGTCGACAATCACATTTCCAAGATCAAACAGGACGATACGCGCGGACATTCGGGCCTCATTCGCGGCGAATGCGACTTTACGTTTCGCTCAGCCCTGTTTTGCCTTAAAGCGGGGGTCGGTCTTGTTGATCACAAACACCTTGCCGCGCCGGCGCACGACCTTGCAGTCACGGTGCCGGGTCTTGAGGGCCTTCAGGGAGGATCTGACTTTCATGGGTCTGGTCCGATCAGGTGTGGTGCTCAACGAAAGGCGGCTCACTAGCGAAGGTGCGCGCGTGAGTCAACGCAAGTTTCAGCTCGAAGACACATGCAGGGGATTGTCCACAATGAACCATGTTTCCACACACCGCTTGCGCTGGGGCCTCGCCGCAGCCGTGACAGCCCTGCTGACGGCCTGCGCGGCCGGGCCCGGCCCGCGTCCACTTCCCCAGCCGCCCGCGCCCGCGCCCTCGCCGGCGCCGGCGCCGGCGCCTGCGCCAACACCATCGCCGGGTGAGCCGGAACGCGGCGAAGCTGGCCCCGTGCAGCCGATCGGGGGCTTTGAAAGTTCGGGCCATGCGCAGATGGATGCCTGGCGCGACGATTTTGCCTCCCGCGCGCTGGCCCAGGGGCGCGACAGGCTGGTCATCCGCTCGGTGCTGGAGGGCATTTCGCCGCTGGAGACATTCCTCGGCTCGACATTCCAGGCGCAGTCATCGGGAATTGCCGACCAGGCGGAATTCGCCAAGCCGATCTGGGAGTATCTCCAGTCGACTGTCACGCGCACCCGCAAGCGCATTGGCGCCGAGAAGCTGGCGCAAAACGAGGCGTTGTTTGATCGCCTCGAGGAGGCCTACCGGGTCGATCGGGAAGTGCTCGTTGCGATCTGGGGCATGGAGACCAGCTATGGCGGCTTCATCGGCTCGAATGACGCGGCCAACACGCTGTCGAACATGGCCGTCGAGGGTCGCCGCCAGCGTTTTGCAGAAGGCGAACTGATCGGCCTGATGAAGATCCTGGAAGACGGGCTGGCCGCGCGCTCCGATCTGGTGTCCGGCTGGGCCGGCGCGATGGGGCAGACCCAGTTCATGCCGACAACCTACCTTGCCCATGCGCGCGATTTTACCGGCGACGGGCGGATCGATGTGTGGAACTCGCAGGCCGATGCGCTGGCCTCGGCGGCAAATTACCTCGCGGTCTCGGGCTATCGCTTCAGGGAGCCATGGGGCATCGAGGTGACGCTACCCGATGGGTTCGACTACAGCCATGCCGATGGCAGGGAACGCCGCCTGTCGACCTGGCGCTCGCTCGGCCTTGTGCCGGCGACCGGCGGCGCACTGGAGGCCGGGACGGCCGAATTCGCCGAGCTCTGGGTGCCGGCAGGCCATCGCGGCCCCAAATACCTGTTGCTGAAGAATTTCAACGTGTTCAAGACGTATAACCGCGCCGATTCCTATGCGCTGGCGGTTGGGCTGCTTTCGCTCGGCGCACAGGGGCTCGACCGCCCGGTGGCCGCCTGGCCGACCGATCTGCGTCCGCTGAGTGTGGCACAGGTCAAGCAGCTGCAGGGTTCGCTAAACAAGCTCGGCTATTCGGCCGGGCCGGTCGATGGCATTCCGGGGCGGATGACGGCCAGCGCGCTCAGGCAGTTCCAGGCTGA
>CAYXQV010000097.1:0-9048 GCA_964467505.1 uncultured Hyphomonadaceae bacterium
ATCTGCTCGGCCTGCGCGAGCAGCCGGGCACGCTTTTCGCGGTCCAGTTCCGTGTTCGAGGCGCGCAGCAGCGCGTCATATTCGGCATTGGCGTAATTGCCGTAATTGAGCTGCCCGGTCTCGGAATCGAGCAGGTACAGGAAGTTGTGCGGATCATTGAAGTCGGCGACCCAGGCGGCATCGGAAAACTCGAAATCAGCCTCGCGCAGACGATTGTATAGCACCTTGGTGTCCTGCAGGAGCAGTTCCGGCTCGACCCAGTCGGCAATCTGCTTCCAGTTGGACTGCGCCACGGGCGGGGGCTTGCGATTGTCGCTGGTGGAGCGATACATATACGTGAAGCGCAGCTGGTTGTCCGGGCCGAAACCGGCCTCTTCCAGCAGCCGGCGCGCCTCGACCAACCGCTCGTCGCGGGTCATGCCGGCCCAGTCGACCTGCGGGCGCGCCTGATCGGAAACATAATTGGCAATACCCGGCGGCACGAAGCTGTATGCCGGCTGGAAGCCCGGCGTAAGTACATTCTCGACGATGTATTCCCGGTCCAGCGCCATGGCGAGCGCCTTGCGCACGCGCACATCGTCAAAGGGCGGCTCGACGGTGTTGAACACCCAGTATGTCGTCGTCAGAGCCGTGCCGGTGCGCACCCAGCCGGGCAGCCGGCGTTCGATCTCGTCCCTGCGCGGGCCCTCGAAGGCATTGTTGACGTCAAGCTCGCCAGCCTCGATCTTGCGCTCGACGGCGTTGAGATCGGAAATCGGGAAATAGGCGACCGTATCGAAACACAGGTTTTCAACATCGTGCCAGTTCTCGTTCTTGCGCACCAGGAGCGAGGCGCCAATCGTCCAGTCTTCGAGCACATAGGGACCATTGACGACGATATTCTCCTCTCGCACCCACTGGTCTCCATGCTCCTCGACCACGTGGCGCGGCACCGGGTAACTTGCATAATGTGATAGCAGGCCCGGCAGGTAAGGCGCGGGATATTCCAGCGTGATCTCCAGCGTCTTTTCATCGATCGCGCGCACGCCAAGCTCTCCGGGCGGCAGGTCTCCGGCATTCACCGCCGCGCCATTCTTGACCACCCAGAGCAGCGAGGCGTACTGCGCAGCTGTTGCCGGGTCCTGCAGACGCTGGAAGGCAAAGACGAAATCATCTGCCGTGACCGGCTCGCCATCGGACCACAGCGCATCCCTCAGCGTGAAGGTGTAGACGGTCTGGCTCTCATCGACGCTGACGCTCTCGGCCGCGCCAAGTTCCGGCTCCCCGGCGGCGTTCGTGACATAAAGCCCCTCGAACATGTCGCCGATGACGATGTTTTCCCATTGCGAGGAGGCCTTGTGCGGGTCGAGCGAGTCGGGATTGGCGCTGATCCCGCGCCGGAGCATCTCGCCATACTGGGCTGTATCACCCCCGCCGCAGGCGGCGAGCCATACCGCAAGACCAGTCACGGCCAGTGTCTTCAGCCTGTTCCCATTCGCCATGAATTTCCCTCCGGAGCTTTCCCGCTCGTATTCGATCTGTCACTATTCCTACAAGGCTTTTTCAGGCTGGCAATATCGCAGACGCTTTGCGGGCTCGGTGGTGCCACCCCTGCCCAGGAATCGAACATGACAGATACGCGAACGCTCACCCTTTCCGGACTTGCCCTGGCACTCGCCGTATGCCCGGCAACCGCCGACACAGACAAAGAGGCATCGACCGAAGATGTCTATGCCTGCGCATCAATCGAGACAGACACCGACCGGCTTGCCTGCTACGACCTCGCGGTCGGGCGCCTGAAGCAGGCCGAGGATGCCGGAGAGATCACAACCGTCTCGCGCCGGGAGGTCGAGGAGGTCCGCAAGGACAGTTTCGGCCTGTCGCTTCCCTCACTGCCCGCGCTGGCCATGCCGAAGCTGGGTGGCGCACGAGACGGCGATGATGACAGCGGTAAGGGCGATGACGGCGTTAACGCCGGTGATGAACTCAGCACAATCGAGTCTGCTGTCCTGCGCGTCGATGAGGACCCGTTCGGAAAACTCATCGTCACGCTGGAAAACGGACAGGTTTGGCAGCAGACGGGCTCGCGGAGCGTCTATGTCAGCTCACGCGGGCCGCAAACGGCTGTCGTGCGGCGCGCCGCGCTTGGCAGTTTCATGATGAAGATCGGAAACGGCCGTTCCTTCCGGGCAAAGCGCCTCGAATAGGCTGCCGCGACCCGGTCACTCTTCAAAGCCATGACCGTCATGCGGGCCACGCCCTGACAGGCGGCTGAAAAACGCAAGGGGATTGTTTCTGAAACGACCCCGGACATCCGACTGTCCCGGGCCTGATCCGGGCTCTGCCTGTTTCCAGCCCCAACACGTGCGAGACCCCGGATCAGGTCCGGGGTGGGCGGGAGGGGAAGGACCGCTCCAGACAGGTTAGGAAAATCTGGAGACGGGTTTTTCAGAAAGCGTGTCAGTCTTCACTGTCGCTGGCAGCTTCGGCATCATCCGCCACGACATTGCCAGCCTGTCGGGCCGCATCCGCAGCTGCATCAATCTCGTCGGCGACAGTGCCGGCAATCGACTCGACCTGGCCTTCTGCGCCCTCGACAAAATCCTGAACCGCGATCTCGCCGGTGGCCTGCATCGGATCAACCGCTTCCAGACCTGCTTCGGGCAGGCTCGTCTCAACGCCGTTTCCCGCTTCGCCTGCCTCATCCACACTCGCCGGCTCGGCCTCGCCCTCTGCAGGCTCTTGAGACGCCGGCTCAGGGAATGGCGGTGCGTCCGGTGCGTAGGAGGCCAGGTAAGCGATCACATTGGCGCGCTCGTCATCGCGGCGCAGCCCGGCAAAGGCCATTGATGTGCCGCGGGCATAGGAACTGGGATTGTAAAGCCATTCATTCATCGCGGCATAATCCCATTCGCCGTCCAGACCGGAAAGGGCGCCGGAATAGTTGAAGCCGTCATGCGAGGCGACATCAGCGCCGACCACACCATGGAGATTCGGGCCGGTCCCGTTGGCCCCGCCCTGTTCGATCGAGTGGCAGGTCGCGCACTTGCCCTTGAAGCTGCGCTCACCGCGCGAGACATCTGCACTGGCCAGCGCGAGACCGAGATCAAAGACCTCCTCCTCCTCGCCGCCACCGGGGCCACCGGCTCCCTCGACCGCGACATAATAGGCATATTTCTGCTTCAGCCGGTCATTATAGGAGAGGTCTTCTCCATGCGCGTCGCCATTGTGCTCGCCGCCAGCATCGGCAAAGACCGTGTCGGAAAGTGCCCTGAGGCCGAACAGCATCAGCGCGACAGCCAGCAAGCTGCCGAAAATCTTGTTAAGGGTGAGATCGCCCATGAAACCGTCTCTCTTCATATCATGTCTTCTTGGCGACCCGCTTCTGACACGCTATGGCGCGGTCCACAACAGACGCGGTGACGCAGCCACGACCATCGCTGCGTTATCGCGCCTGCAAGCCGGCCGGACGCGCGGGCGATCCCATCGTCACTCCAGCAAGGACCCCCAAGATGACCGAATCGATTGCCTATCAGGGCGAGCCCGGCGCGAATTCCCACATCGCCTGCCGCCAGGCCTGTCCGGGACATGCGCCTTTGCCCTGCGCAACCTTCGAGGAGGTTATGGCGGCGGTTGAAGACAAACGCGCGAACCTGGCCATGATCCCCGTCGAGAACACGATTGCCGGACGGGTCGGCGACATCCACCACCTGCTTCCCGATACCAGACTGCACATTGTCGGCGAACACTATCTTCCGATCCGGTTCCAGCTGATGGCACTGCCCGGTGCACGGCTGGCAGACATTACCCATGCACGCTCCCACATCATGGCGCTCGGTCAGTGTCGCAATTTCCTGCGCACGCACGCCATCGCCCCGGTAATGGCCGCTGATACTGCAGGCGCGGCCCGCCAGGTCAGTGAACGCAGCGACAAGACAGTCTGCGCCATTGCGCCGCGCCTCGCCGCAGAGGTCTACGGGCTCGACATCCTTGCCGAGGATATCGAGGACGCGGCGCACAATACGACCCGCTTTGTGATCATGGCGCGCGATCCGCTCGACATCGAGCCGGGCGAGACCTTCACGAAAACCGCTTTCCTTTTCGAGGTCCGCAACATACCCGCCGCGCTTTACAAGGCGCTTGGCGGGTTCGCCACAAATGGCGTCAACATGACCAAGCTTGAAAGCTACCAGGTCGGCGGTGCCTTCAAGGCGAGCCAGTTCTACGCCGAGATCGAAGGTCATCCCAATGAGCGCCAGGTCCAGCTTGCGCTGGAGGAACTTGGCTTCTTTTCGGCGATGGTGAAGATTCTCGGCGTCTTCCCGGCAGCCGAGCGACCCGGTGCCCAGGCGGCCCAATTGGGGTGAAAGGGTTCTGGCACAGTCGAACCTTGCGCATGACGAGGGCTCCCTCGTTTTGCCTCGCGCCTGTCACGCTGCTATCTGCGCGCGCTTTTCAACTCGCGTGCAGGCGGACAAAAAAGCCGTGGGGATCAACCTCGGCGAGGCGCTCATGGTGCCTGCCCGGCCAACTCAGCCGGTCAAGCTCGTGGCGCAGGGAAGTCCCCTGCCGGTCAAACACCTTGCTATGCTCATAGCGTAACCAGGCAAGCCGGCGGCTTGCGTCGGTCCGCGCGCCTGCCGTCTCAATGGCGGCGACGGCCCGGCGATGGGTATCACTGTCGAAATACTGCCAGGCAATCGAGTGAAAGATCACTGTGGTGCCGGCCGGCAGCGGCGCTGAAAGCACAGCCTCAAGCCAGTCGGCCGCGTTCGCTGCCTCGACATGCACCCCGCGCTCAAGCGCGACAGCGACCGCCTTGTCGAACCGGTCGAGCCGCTCGAACTGGTCCGGCCAGATATAGCTTTTCACACGCAAACGATCGAAATCGTCACGAATATCGGGCGGCGTCAGGTCGCAGGCGCGCCGCGAAGCAATCTCGAACCGCGCCGGCAGGTCCGGCGGCGGGCCGACCCATTCGGCCTGCATCACAGGGGCACCCGGCGCACCCGCCCGCTGCCAATGGCCGCCATCATAACCGAACGCGTCCCAATGCTGGTTGAGGCCCGCACTGGCGCCAATTTCAAGCAGGTGCAACGGCGCTTTCAGCCCTGCAAATCCCGGAAGGAAACCGATTGCGCGGCGGGTCTCATTGGTCTGCGGCGGACGGGTGATGAAGTCGGCAACCCAGTCGCGATGATGCGCAAGGGCGCCATGAGCGGCTTCCATCACCGCGCCCATGTCCCAATCCGGCCGGCTGGCAGGGTACTGCGCCGAAAGGTCGGGTGCCAGACCCGCAAGTGTCAGCGCATGCAGGGCCCCGGCTATGCGCAGCGGCCCGGCATCGGCGCCATCAGGGCTCAGCGGTTGGTGTCCGGCAATCAGCAGGGCGTCGAGCGCGGCGCCCTCCCCCAGCCGACCGGCGAGCCCGCGCAAAAGCTGCGCATTGAACGGTGAGCCGAGGCGATCACACCATTCAGCCTGTTTTCGGAAATGTTCGGCATGCGCCGCGAGCCCGTCCTGCATGCCAGTTTCAGTATCAGAAAACCCGTGGGCGGTCTTCCTTTTCAACATGCAGGCCGCATTCGGTCTTGTCCTGGCCGACCCAGCGGCCCGAGCGGATATCGGCGGGATCTTCCGCCGGACGCGTGCACGGCCAGCAGCCGATCGAGGGATAACCCTGCGCGACCATCGGGTGTCGCGGCAGGCGGCGTTCCTCGAAGAAACGCTCCACATCACCCTGCGCCCAGCCGGCCAGCGGATTGACCTTGAACCGGTCACCTGAATGCTCGAACACGGGGAGTGACAGCCGCTCGCCGCCATGAAACCGCTTGCGCCCCGTCACCCAGGCTTTGAAACCCTCAAGCGCAGGCTCCAGCGGGCGCACCTTGCGCAGGTCGCAACACGCATCAGGATCGCGCTTGTGCAGGTCATTTGCCGGATCGAGCACCGCGCGCTCGGTCTTGCCCGGCGCGATGTTTCGCACATTGCTAAGGCCAAGCTGATTGATCAGGCGGTCGCGATACTGGAGCGTCTGGGGAAAGTGCATGCCGGTTTCGAGAAAGATCACCGGCAGGCCAGGATCAACATCTGCGATCAGTGCGAGCATCACCGCGCTCTCGGCGCCGAAACTCGACACATAGGTCAGCTCACCCGGCCATTCGCGCAACATCGCCACACGCAGGATCGTCTGCGCCGATGCCATGCGCAGCTCGCCATTGAGCCTGTCGAGCCGTTGTTCGGGCGTATCGTGCTCGCGCAGGAGAGTGGCGGAATATGGCATTACAGGATGTCCGTCCGTTTTGGCATTTCAGCTGTGGCGACGCGCAAAGACGTGGCGTGTGCGGTCGCAAGCGGGTTGGTAGAAGGAAGAGAATTCCCCCAAGGCTTCTTTACATGATGCTAAGGGTGCGCGCTGGGTTTCGAAAGCATCGAAGCCTGAACGGTGCATATAGAGAAGCTGATCCATGAGGACCTGGCCGACCGCGCGAAGCTCCCCGCGATAGCCGAGCCTGCGACGCACCAGCTGCGCCGTCGAATAACCCCGGCCATCGGTGTATTTCGGAAACGCGATCTCGATCAGCGACAACCGGTCGAGATATGGTGCCAGCGCGTGGGGATCATCACCCGGTTGCAGGCGCACACCGAGCGGGGTGTTGCGCGCCAGCAGCGCCTCGGTCTTCTCAAGGAAGACATCGAGCGGCACCGTGATGCCGTTCGGGGTGTCGCCAGCCTCGCCCGTTTCGACATGCAGCCAGGTATTTTCCACCTCCTCACCGTTTCTGATCAGTGGCATAAAGCGCCTCCTTGAAGGGTTCGAGCCCGACACGGGCATAAACATCGATAAAGCGTTCCTCACGGTCCGCGCGCAGGTCACGATAGCGCGTGACAACGCGCTTGAGCGCGGCGGGAACCTCTTCGGCCTTCAGGCCCGGACCCGCAATTTCCCCGATGGCGGCTTTCTCGTCGGCGCGCCCGCCAAAGGTGATCTGGTAGTATTCCTCGCCTTTGCGATCGACACCAAGAATGCCGATATGGCCGACATGATGGTGTCCGCAGGCATTGATGCAGCCGGAAATATTGATGTGTAGCTGGCCGATGTCCCGCTGGTCTTCCGGGCTTGCGAATTCGTGCTGGATGGCCTGGCCGACCGGAATGGAGCGGGCATTGGCAAGGTTGCAATAATCCAGCCCCGGGCAGACGATCATGTCGCTGATCAGGCTTTCATTCGCCGTTGCCAGCCCGTGCGCGTGGAGCGCGCTGTAGACGCCATACATGTCATCGAGTGCGACATGGGCCAGGACGAGATTCTGCGCATGGGTGACGCGGATATCGCCATGGCCGAAACGCTCGGCAATGTCTGCAACCGCCTCCATCTGCTCATCGCTCGCATCGCCCGCAATGCCCCCGATGGGCTTGAGGCTCACCGTGACCGAGGCATGACCGGCGCTCTTGTGGGGATGAAGGTTCACATCCGCCCAGTTTGCAAAGGCCGCGTCGCCGGCTTTCGCCTGTTCGAACAGCTCCGAGCGGGCCGGCTTGTCGGCCAGCGCGGGCGGCGCGAAATAGGCATGGATGCGGTCGATCTCGGCGCGCGGCAGGTCAATCTTTTCATTCCGCCCCTGCGCGGCGAATTCCTCATTGACGAGACGCGCGAACTCATCGGCGCCGGTCTCGCTGACAAGGATCTTGATGCGCGCCTTGTATTTGTTATCGCGTCTGCCGAAGCGGTTATACACCCGCATGATCGCTTCGAGATAATCCAGCAGGTCGTTTTCCGGAACGAAATCAGCGACTTTCGCAGCAATATGCGGGGTGCGCCCCTGCCCGCCGCCGACATGCACCTCGAACCCGACCGTCTCGCCGCGCTGGCGCATATGCAGGCCGATATCATGCACGCGGATCGCAGCGCGGTCATGTTCGGCTGCCGTCACCGCAATCTTGAACTTGCGCGGCAGGAAGGCGAATTCCGGATGGAATGTGCTCCACTGGCGGATGATCTCGCACCAGGCGCGCGGATCCATGATCTCATCAGCCGTCGCACCGGCAAAATGGTCGCTGGTCGTGTTGCGGATGCAATTGCCCGACGTCTGGATGGCATGCATCTCGTCTTCTGCCAGCTCTTCGAGCACATCGGGGATATCGCGCAGCGCGACCCAGTTGAACTGGATGTTCTGGCGGGTGGTGAAATGGCCGTAGCCGCGATCATATTTCCGCGCGACATGGGCAAGCTTGCGCAGCTTGGCCGGGCTGAGCTGGCCATAGGGGATCGCCACACGCAGCATGTAGGCATGGAGCTGGAGATAGACCCCGTTTTGCAGCCGCAACGGCTTGAACTCGTCTTCCTTCAACTCGCCCGACAGCCGCCGCTCCACCTGGCCACGGAACTGCCTCACCCGGTCGCGCACGATCTGCGCGTCAAATTCATCGTATCGATACATTCAGCGCGCTCCGGTCTTTGCAAATTGCGGATGCACGGTTGGCCCGCGTGCGCGGATGGTCTCGCGGATGGTCTCGCGGCCGGTGATCTCGCCCGTGTCGCTGACCTGCATGAAATAGGGGTCGGTCACCCGGCCCTCGTCGCTGAGCGCGGCGGCCAGCAGGGTTTCGGCCCTCTCGCCGGTGAACACCTCAAGCTCGGCCGGGTCAGCGGTCCATGTCCCATCGGCGCGCATGTACACGACCTCGCCTGTCGCAGTGTCCCAGGCAGTGATCGTCTTCGGGATTTCCGGCTTCAGTTTGGGGCGTACGGAACTCATGCCACCGCCTCCAGCGCGTGGGTGGTGCGCGCCTCAATGGGCAGTCCCGCGACCTCGCCAATGACCAGCAGCGCCGGGCCCTTGATCCCGGCGCGCGCGATCAGGGCGGGAAGCTCTGCCAGCGTGCCGAAAACGCGGATTTCGTTTGCCCGCGTGCCGTTCTCGATCACCGCAACCGGCGTTGACGGAGCGCGCCCCGCCTTGATCAGCTTTTCTGCAATCGCGGGCGCCGTTCCCACGCCCATGAACACCACGACCGTCTGGGCCGGCCTTGCCAGTGCCTGCCAGTCGAGATCGGGCACGCCGCCGG
>CAYXQV010000098.1:0-8908 GCA_964467505.1 uncultured Hyphomonadaceae bacterium
CTTGTCGCCGGACTTGACGAGCCAGGCCCAGCCGGAGCCGAACTGCGTGGCGCCCTTGTCCTTGAAGGCTGCCTTGAAGGCGTCATACGAGCCGAAGTCCCGCGCAATCATGTCGGCGATGGGGCCGCTCGGCGCACCGCCGCCGCCGGGACGCATCGAGTGCCAGTAGAATGTGTGGTTCCAGACCTGCGCGGCATTGTTGAAAATGCCCTGCCTGCTGGCATCGCCGGAGGTCGCTTCGATGATTTCCTCCAGCGACTTGCCGTCAAGCTCGGTGGCGTCGATCGCAGCGTTCAGCTTGGTGACATAGCCCTGATGGTGCTTGCCATGGTGGAAGCCGAGCGTGTTTGCGGAAATGTGCGGCTCTAGCGCATTTTTTTCATAAGGCAGGTCGGGAAGTTCAAAAGCCATTTCGTCACTCCTTGCATTTCGGGCTGGTCAGGGCCAGGCCCTACGACCCATATGGGGCACATGACCGTGCCTGCCAGCCTCCTCGGCGATGATCAATGGAAAACACTCGACGATCTTGTTTCCCGGGTCGATGAAGACCGCTGGTTGTCGAGCCGCTATGCCGGCCTGGCGCAGCGGCACGCACTGATTGCGCTTTATGCCCTCAATTACGAGCTTGTGCGTGTGCCGCAATCAGTGTCCGAGCCGGCACTTGGCGCGATCCGCTACCAGTGGTGGCGCGAGGCAATCGATGAAATTGCAACCGGCAGGCCGGCGCGCAGGCATGATGGCGCGATGGCGCTCGGCGAGGCGATGAGTGCTGGCCATCTCAATGGTGAAGCTCTCCAGCGCCTCGTCGATGGACACGAAGACGCGTTCGAGACGGCTGACAGGAGCCGCGAGCCCGAAGCGCTCCTGATGGCCATGGCAGCCGGCGTCTTCGCCCGCGCGCACGGATGGGGTGAGCATATCCAGGCCGTCGCGCCATTCTTTGCTGCCAGCCGGCGCGGCGACAGCCGGGAGATCGGCCCGGTCGTCCCGTCAGTACCCGCCGCCATCCGCCCGGCCATTGCCCATGTGCGGCTGCGCTGGTCCTATGCCCGTGGCAAGCCGCCCGGCCGGCTGGCCCGGCGTGTCGTGATCCTGCGCGCAATGATGCGCGGGCGGGTGTGAACAGGATTGGAAACCGGGCCAATTGAGGTTAGACAAACAAGATGATCGCGAACAGATATCCCACGCTGAACTTCGACCTTGGTGAAACCGCCGACATGCTGCGCGACAGCGTGGAGAATTTTGCCTCAAGGGAAATTGCCCCGCGCGCTGCCGAGATCGACCGCAGCGATACGTTCCCGCGCGACCTGCTGCCGAAGATGGGCGAGCTTGGCCTGCTCGGCGTGACGGTCGAGGAGGAGTGGGGTGGCAGCGGCCTTGGCTATCTGGAACACTGCGTCGCCATGGAAGAGATTTCCCGCGCCAGCGCCAGTGTCGGCCTGTCTTATGGCGCCCACTCGAACCTCTGCGTCAACCAGCTGCGCCGCTGGGGCAGTGATGCCCAGAAAACACGCTACCTGCCGCGCCTCGTCACCGGCGAACATCTCGGCGCGCTCGCGATGAGCGAGAGCGGGGCCGGCTCGGATGTCGTGTCGATGAAATTGCGGGCCGTGAAGACGGCAGATCGCTATGTTCTCAATGGCACGAAGATGTGGATCACCAATGCGCCCGATGCCGACACGCTGATCGTCTATGCCAAGACCGAGCCTGAAAAGGCCTCGCGCGGGATCACCGCCTTCATCATCGAGCGCGGCTTCAAGGGCTTTTCTGTCGCCCAGAAGCTCGACAAGCTCGGCATGCGCGGGTCGGAGACCGGCGAGCTTGTGTTCCAGGATTGCGAGGTGCCCGAAGAAAACGTGATGGGCCCGCTCAATGGTGGCGTCGGCGTGCTGATGAGCGGGCTTGACTATGAGCGCGCCGTGCTCGCCGCCGGGCCGACGGGCATCATGCAGGCCTGCATGGACGCGGTGCTGCCCTATGTGCATGAGCGCCGGCAGTTCGACAGGCCGATCGGGGAATTCCAGCTCGTCCAGGGCAAGCTGGCCGACATGTATGTCCAGATGAACGCCGCGAAGGCCTATGTCTACGCCGTTGCCAAGGCCTGCGACCGGGGCGAGACGGCCCGCAAGGATGCCGCCGGAGCCATACTCTATGCGGCGGAAACGGCAACGAAGCTTGCCCTGGACGCCATCCAGTTGCTCGGGGGCAATGGTTATATCAACGAGTATCCCACCGGCCGGTTGCTGCGCGATGCCAAGCTCTATGAGATCGGCGCCGGCACCAGCGAGATCCGCCGCTGGCTGGTCGGGCGCGAGCTGTTTGAGGAAACCGCCTGATCCCCGGCCTGTCTGCTTGCGGGCGCTGCTGCGTCTCGCGGCTTGCCCATGATGCGAAGTTCGTCACAATCGCCGGGTAAGTGGCAATGGGCATGATAACGCAACAAAGGGGTAGCGAGCCATGATGTGGGGTCTTTTCCGGGTATCGACGAAACTGGTCGTCACGGCCTTTCTTTCAATTGCGCTGATCATATTCGGGTTTCTGTTTGCACCGAATATTCTAAGCGCCATCTATGATTTCGCCGACGTGGTGGAGAAATGGCTGCCGACGGCGCAGGAGCTTGAACTGGCCGACCTTGCCGGAGCGTTGTATCGACAGGTCGTCAATGACACCATGATCTTCGGCGTGCTGCTGACACTGATTGCGCGCGTCATCGTCGAGACGGTCTGGGGCCTTGGCGCGCTCGCCTTTGGTGGCGAGGCAAAGGGTGACCTGACGCCGTCAGGCCTCGACCTTTGAAACGGGCTGGCGCTTATTCCACGCCGGTGATCTCCGGAATGGCCCCGGCGGACCGTTGGAATGGCGCGGCAAGAAGGTCTGTGTCGTCCAGCGCGCGCATCGCGGCCTCGTAGCCGGCCTCCACGGCGCTGTCATAGGCCGTCCAGTCGCGCAGTTCGATGTTTTCCAATTGCGGGACAATCAGTATGTCTGCCAGGTCACGACCTTCATTGGGATCGGTGTTGACGGTCGCCGAACGCATCAACAGGCCGGCAATCGGTGGGGGATTGGAAAAGCCATGCTCGAACACCCAGCCGAAAAAGCCCTTCGGCTCGATGAAGTCGTCAGCTGACAGGCCTTGCGGGGCCCGCGCCACGTCGCAGCCGACAACCGGGCCGCGATGAAAGTCGCGCATCACGTCGCAAGGGAAATTGTTGAGCACGGCGCCATCGACAAGCACCTCGCCATTATCGACGACCGGCGGCAGGATCCCGGGCAGCGATATCGAAGCGCGCAGCGCCTGGCGCAGCAGGCCGGAGCGGTGCACCCGGAACGCGCCATCGGTAAGGTTTGTCGAAATGCAGAAAAAGGGCAGGTCGAGCTCACCGATCTCGGCAGCGCCAAAATGCTCTTTCAGGCGCGCATCGACGCGCTTGCCGCGGACCATTCCCACGACCGGAAGCGTCCAGTCGCCAAGCGGGTTGGTGTCGACAAATGCCTTGCGGATACGCCAGTCGATTTCCGCGTCATCCCAGCCCATGGCGACGCAGGCCGCGATCATCGCACCCATCGACGATCCCCCGGCAAAATCGATCGGGATCGCCTTTTCCCGCATCGCCCGGATGACGCCGATATGGGCATAGGCCCGTGCCCCGCCGCCTGACAGGACGAGCCCGACCGAGCGGCCGGCCATGACACGGGCGAGCCGGTCACAGTCCTGCCCGGCCATGTTGCACCAGTGAAAGATGCGGCTTGCCCCGGAGGCCTTGCGCCATTCATCGGGACTGGCGGCGCGCCGCTCCACAGTGTGATGGAGCAGGACGACATCGACCAGCTTGAAGGCGCGCGCAGGCGAATCATCAGCCGGCAAAAGCGGATTGGACGGGCGCGCATCGGCGCGGCCAAGCACCCAGAGCCGGTCAGCCTGGCGCACGGCAAGGCGATACCAGGAACTGTCGCGGATCGGTGTCAGCAGGATGACGATATCGTAGCGCCGTTCAAGATCGTCAAAATAACTTGCCGGCTTGTCATCGCCATCGACCTCCTCGACCAGGCAGGCGGTCAGCCCCATCCGGCCAAGCGCGGCGGCGATTGCCTGGGCACGCAGCTTCAGGTCGATGGTCGGCGAGGTGGCAACCAGCGTGAAGACGCGCGGTTCGGCACGTTCAGAGCGCCGGCCGGCCTGTTTGAGCCGCATCAGTATGATCCGGATCATCGCTTCGAGGATTTCCGGCTCGGCCTTGATCAGCCGCTCGAAACCGGTTCGCGAGACGCGCAGGATCTCACTGTCGCGAAGAGCATAGACCGAATTGGTGTGCGGGGCGTCCTGCAGTTCGCCATCGCCGTTCTCGTCCTGTGCCAGGAACAGCGCCATCTCGCCGACCGGTTCGCCGGGCCGGATATGGCCGACCAGTTCGGTGCGCCCGTCCGGGGAGGTGCGGAACGCGCCCAGCGTGCCGGAGATGACGAAATAGATGCTGTCGGAAATCTCACCGCGCAGGAAAAGCGGCGTGCCAGCCGGCAGCGAGAACCATTTCGCCTCCCGCCCGGCCGCACGCAATGCACGCCGCGGCACCTCCTTCAAAAAGGGGATGGATTTCAGCGAAGGGCCGAGTGTCTCTGTCATGGGTGTGAACATGAGCATATTGCCTGCTCCTGAAAAGCCTCGGTTGAAGCGGCATGCTTCCACAAGCCCGTGACGCCTGCGTGACAGCGCCGTGACCCTTGCATGTCCCTTGCATTTTGCTGTGCAAGACTCAGGCCCCTGTGCCCCGGCTACCGCCCCGCCTGACGGCCTATATCAACATGCGCGGATCGAGACTCATCCGCCGTTCCGGTCAATGCAGCCTGGCATTACGCATATCCTGCCAGCACATCGTCGACGGCGCGTTCGAGGTCTTTCAGGGTGGAGATCACCGCCAGCGTGTCGCAATAGGGCCTGTAGCGCAGCAGTTCGCTGTCGCCGGTGCCCCAGAGCGGCTCGGGCTCGGGTGACAGCCAGATCGTGAGCTTGGCCCGCGCGCTTGCCTCGCGAAACAGGTCGATGCGCGGATCGCCATGGTTGGAGCGCCCGTCGCCAAGGATGATCAGCGTGGCGCGCCGGTCGATCTCGGTCCAGTGGCCGACCTTCATGTCCGAAAGCGCCTGGCCATAATCGGTCGAGCCCATTCCGAAGTCACGCAGGATCCGTTCCATCGCCGCCTCGAAGCCTTCGGTATCCAGCCAGTCGGTGACATCTCCGAGCCGCGCAGAGAAGGCATAGGCACGCATATCGGGCACGACGTCCTGCAGACTGTGCAGGAAAAGCAGCAGAAAGCGCACATAGCGCGCGACCGAGTTCGAGACGTCGCAGATGCAGATGATCTTCGGCCGGTCGCGGCGTTTCTGTTTCCAGTGAAGCTCCATCGGCACCCCGCCCAGCCCCGCATTGCGACGCAGTGTGCGACGAATGTCGATCTGGCCGCGATTTTTCCTGCGCCGCCGGCGCGAGTGCTTGACCGCCAGGCGTTTCGCGAGCTTTTCGATCAGCGTCTGCATCCGCCGGATGTCCGAGCGGTCGAGCGCGGAAATGCGCTTTTCGCCCAGGAAGTCCTCGCGGAATTGTTGGGTCGCGCCGGTGCCGAACACCTCGAACTGGCGCTCGACATGCTGCCTGGCGCGCGCGAGCATGTCACGGCGTGCCTGCATCAGCCGTTCGGCCTCTGCGTCGCCATCCGCGCTGTGTTCCTGCAACTTGTCCAGCAGGCGTGTTTCCAGACGCTCCACGCCCAGCGCCTGCATCATCTTCTGGGCGAAATAGGCGGTCTGGGTGGAAAAACGTATCGTATCCACACCGGCCTCGCGTCCGGCGCGCTCCATCGCCATGGCGATTGCGGTCTCATCGCCCGTCTCGCTGAGGTCGAGCAGGTCGGGCGGCGGTCCGCCATCGGTGCCTTGTGGTGTGTCGCCGCCGGTGTCGCCCGGATCGCTGGCCGTATCGCCTTGCTCCGGGCCGGCCGCGTCCTGTGCATCAGGGCGGTGCGGCGCCCGGCGCGAGAAGAACAGATCGAACAACCGGTCATAGGCGGCCTGGTCGGCCAGCGACTTGGCGAGGACGGGGCGCAGTCCCTCCTTCAGCCGGGAGCGATCGCCATACCCTACCAGAGCCATGGCGCGCGCAGCGTCAATCGCTTCGGCAGGCGAGACCGCGACATCGGCCGATCGCAGGGCGCGGACGAAATCGGTCAGCGTCCGCTCAGTACTCATGACAGGTCCGGATACCCCGACTGCGTGCGACCCCTCGTGTCCGCCTGTGCGGCGGCGCGGGTCAGCTTGCCGAGATCGCGTTGCATGGATGCTATGTCGCTTTCATGTTTCAGCAGAACGTTCAGCGTGTCACGCACCATGTCTTCGTCGAGCGTATCGACATGCATCAGGATAAGTGTTCGCGCCCAGTCAACCGTTTCGGAAATCGACGGACGCTTCTTGACATCGGCCTCGCGCAGTGACTGCACGAACGCCACCAGCTGTTTGAGCAGCGCGTCGGCAATGCCGGGCACCCGCGCCCTGACAATCTCGCGCTCACGCGCCGCCTCGGGAAACCCGATATGCAGGTGCAGGCAGCGCCGTTTGAGTGCGTCGCCCAGCTCGCGGACATTGTTGGAGGTGAGCAGGACCAATGGTGGAACCTGCGCTGAAATCGTACCGATTTCCGGCACCGTGACCTGGTAATCTGAGAGGATTTCAAGCAGGAACGCCTCGAACTCCTCATCCGACTTGTCGATCTCGTCGATCAGCAGGACCGAACCGCCGGGTTGCTGCATGGCCTTGAGCAATGGGCGCGGCTCCAGAAATTCCTGGCTGAAGAAGATGTCCTCGAAATCGCCGAGTTTGGCGGTCAGCTGTTCCAGCGTTTCCGCGCCGCCGAGAACTTCGTTCAGCCGGTCCTTCAGGATCTGCGTATAGAGAAGTTGCTTGCCGTATTTCCACTCATACAGCGCCTTGGACTCATCAAGCCCCTCATAGCATTGCATGCGTGTGAGCGGCACATCGAGAAACCGCGCCAGCGACTGCGCAAGGTCAGTCTTCCCGACGCCGGCCGGCCCTTCGATCAGGATCGGCTTGCGAAGATTGTGAGCGATATAGACGCTGGTGGAGATTTCGCGGGTCGAGATATAGCCGACCGTGCCAAGGCCGGCCGTGATCGCCTCGATGGACGCGAGCGGGACATAGGCCTCGTGGCCGGCGGGGGGCGCTGTATCTGGCATATGCGAAGGGTTAAGCGCTGGTCTGCGAGTGGGCAAGCTCTGCCGCAGGGTCAGGTGGCGCCTGCCGGATCTGGTTGAAATACCGGAAGCATTGCTGTTACAAATACCTTCCAGTTGAAAAGTGGAGGGGACCCAATGGGGCGCTGTCATTTCGCCATGCTGTTGATTTTCGGGGGCTTGTCCGTGGCGGCCTGCGCGGTCCAGCCCTATGGCGGACGGCCTTATTTCGCCGCTGTGACACCTGCAGACCTTGTTGAAGTGACGCCGGCGGGCACAATCGGCACGGCACGCGAGGGCGAATTGGTTCCCCTGGGCAAGGCCCGGGCGCGGCATGGCGTGGTAGCAGATGTCGATATAGATGTGGGGATACGGGCGATCCCCGCCGGCACGCCGATGCACGGCCTGATCCTCGGCGGTGCGCCCGATGAGGTGGACCTGCCGTCAGATCCTACGAAGGTGGCCTGGTGTGACAGCCGGCTGCCCGGAGTGTTCGCCGCGTCGGAAGTCGCGTGTTTCCGAGACATCAATGGCGATGGCAATTTCGACGAACTCCTCGCCGGGCAGATGATTTACACGCGCACTTCACCATTGGATATTTCTCCTCTGGTCCTGAAGGAAGACCTCGCCGAGCCGATTGCCTATCGCCCGGCCGGGCCGGAAACGCTTTCTGAATTCATCCTCGGATATCGCTATTGCGGCGATGGCGAGACACTGGCGCGGTTCAGGTCGGTTGTCGCAAGTGACGCGGGCAGGGGCGCGGTGTCGGGACGCGCATGTGTCTTTGGAAACCGGATTGAAGGCGACCTGCTGAGTGTTGACGCCATCAGGATCAGGGCGGCGCCGACAGATGGCGGTCTTGACTGGACCATCACCGAAACGCTTGAAACCGGCCCGATTCATATCGCCGGTGAGGGCAAGCCTTTCCAGCTGGCGCAAGACGCATTGTCCGACAAAGAGCGTCTGGTTGAGAAACTGGTGGAGCTTTTAACCACACCAAAATTCGTGGCGGCCGGCGAACCGGAACTGCGCGGATCAGGCAGGGTGGAAAAGGGCGATCTCATCATGTCTCTCCCCGTGCGCCACGCCATTACAGGGCGGCTCGTCTCCGAGGTTGAGGCGAAAGGGCTGTTCGCGATGAGACGGTCATTGCCTGCGGGCACCCCGGTCTATGGCGTACCGCTCGTGGACGGGTCCGGCATACGGTCCAGCGAGTCGATGGATTTCACCTGGTGTGCGCCCCGCAGGAAAACCCGCGAGGATGGGCGCGTAGACTGGGACACGACCTGCCTGCCGGGGGCAGCGTTGGGCGCGCCGCGCTGGGTCGGCGCGGGGCGCGACCTGTTTGCGACCAGTTTGTCCTACTCCAATTCCACCTCTGTCGCATCCATGCCTGATGTGGAGCGCGGCCCGGTCGATCTGGGCATGGACCTGACCCTGAGCCTGGAAATGGTTCAGTGGAAGCGCGACCATCTGGCCCTGGAATGGCGCCTGACCGAAGCGGGCGGCGAATCCCAGCGTTTGTCGATATGGAGTGTCGAATTCGGGGAAGGCGAGGGCGCCGGCGAGCAAGACGCGGTCACTGCGAAACTCTTCGGCCAGGATGTCGTGTTCAGGAAGTCGGCGGACGGACGCGATGTCGCGCAGTTCTTCGGGCCTGACGGGGATCT